>DLOX01000086.1:0-2387 GCA_002478575.1 Sphingomonadales bacterium UBA7473
TCGATGACAAGCTATTGCCCGGTGCCGGGCGTCGGCCCAACTTCTCCTGCGGACAATGGCTATCAAGGTGGCTTTGCAACAGCACTCATGCTGAAGGATTTGAAGCTCGCCATGGAAGCTTCCGAAAGCGTCTCAGCCAACACGCCAATGGGGAAACGCGCTGCGGAACTTTACGCGGCGTTTGACGGGGCAGGGTCCAGTGGAATGGACTTTTCAGCCATCATCCAGACCCTGAAATAGCTTTCGCCTAAACCACCACTTGCACGCCCAGCTCTACCACTCTGTTGGCTGGAATGCTGAAGAAGTCAGTGGGGTCAGATGCATTGCGTTGCAGGAAGAGCAAGATCTGATCCTGCCACAACGGAAGTCCTTCGTCTTTTGATGCGCGCAAGGAGTTTCGGCCAATGAAGAAGCTGGTCGTCATAGGGTTGGCAAGCGACGCGGGCGTCTTCACATCAAGCCCCATAGCCTCTGGCACATTGGGCACATCCATGAAGCCGTAACGAAGGATAATCCTCGTGAAATCATCGTTGATGCGTTCTTGCGATAAGCGCTCCTCTGGCGCCACGTGCGGCATGCTGGTGATCTTCACGGTCGTGATCAAATTGGTTTTGTGAAGCACGCGGTTATGCTTCAAATTGTGCAGCAATGCAGGCGGCACAGCATCTGCGTTTGATGTCAAATAGACGGCGGTTCCATCGACACGCATCGGCGCATGTTTGCCAAAGGATTTGCATAGGGTCTCAAAGCTGATTGCAGCTTCCGTTTCATGTTGAGCGATCAAGCGTTTGCCACGGACCCAGATCCAAATGATCAGGCAGATGCTTGCCCCGATAAGCAATGGCACCCAACCGCCATCGACGATCCGCAACACATTCGCCCCGAAGAACACTAGGTCAAGGGCCAAGAAGGGCACGATGAACAGGGCCGTCTTGAAAATGCTCCATCCCCAAAGCTTGTTGACCACAACGGAAGCGAGGAGCGTCGTCATGATCATCGTGCCGGTGACAGCAATGCCATAAGCGACCGCAAGCGCAGATGAAGTTTTGAACACAATGACCAAGACCAGCACCCCAACCAGCAAAAGCCAATTGATCACAGGCAAATAGATTTGTCCTGAGCTTCCTGCCGAGGTTTGCAGGATGCGCATGCGGGGCAATAGGCCGAGCTGGATCGCCTGCTGCGACAGCGAATAGGCGCCAGTGATGACCGCTTGGCTCGCGATAATGGTTGCCATGCCCGCTAGTATGACGAGCGGTACGCGCAGGCTTTCCGGGGCCATCAAGAAGAACCAATCCTGATTCTTGAACGGCACGCCAGCGGCTTCGGCTTCTTGCAAGGCCGCCAATGCAAAGGCACCTTGGCCGAAGTAGTTGAGCAAAAGGGCAGGGAAGACCAATGCAAACCAGCCCAAACGAATGGGAATTTTGCCGAAATGGCCCATGTCGGCGGTCAGGGCTTCTGCACCTGTCACGGTCAAAAAGACCGCACCCAAAACGAGCAACCCAATCATCCCGTGGGTCAGCATGAACTGGACGGCATAGTGCGGCGACAGGGCAGATAAAATGCCAGGCGCATCGTTGATATGATAAAGGCCAAGCCCACCCATGGCCAGGAACCAAACCACGCAAATGGGGCCGAAGAGCTTGGAAACTGTTGCCGTTCCCTTTGATTGCACCGCAAACAGCCCGAGCAACAGAATAATCGTGATCGTCAAAATGCGGCCCTGCTGAATGTCTTCCAAGCCGGGCACGGACTTCAACCCCTCAACGGCAGACAAGACGGACAGGGCCGGGGTAAGGATCGCATCCCCATAAAAGAGTGAAGCGCCAATCGCGCCAAAAGCCAGCACCGCACCGCGCCTTCCACCAATGGCGCGTCCAGCCAATGCAAGCAAGGCGAGCACGCCGCCTTCACCTTCATTGTCGGCTTGCATCAGGAACCAGACATATTTGACCGTCACGACAAGGATCAGTGACCAAAGCGCCAAACTGAGCACGCCCAATATCTCGGCTCTGCCGATGCCTGTTTCAGACGCTTGGTGAAGCGCTTCTCGAAATGCGTAGAGCGGGCTCGTGCCAATGTCGCCAAAGACAACTCCGATGGCACCGATGGTCAGGAAAGCTAAGGATTGTTTATGGGCTGAATGATCTGAACCACTTGATATGCTGTTGGCCGACATCGCCGACTCCTGTGCAGTGAGGCCGCTCCTCTACTCCTAAGATTTAGCCACTCAATTGCATTAGACGCAATCGTACTTGCGGAGGACGCAACAAAAAAAGGGCCGGAGGATTGCTCCCCCGGCCCGGATTTCTGCGTGGATAGCAAAGGACTTAGAAGTCCATTCCGCCCATGCCACCCATTCCGCCCATGCCGCCGGGCATGCC
>DLOX01000086.1:2451-3221 GCA_002478575.1 Sphingomonadales bacterium UBA7473
ATGCCGCCGGGCATGCCGCCGCCAGCTGGCTTATCTTCTGGTGCGTCAGAGATGGCAGCTTCGGTTGTGATCAACAGACCAGCAACTGACGCCGCATCTTGAAGTGCGGTACGAACAACCTTGGTTGGATCGATAACGCCAGCCTTCACCAGATTCTCATAGGTGTCGGTTGCTGCGTTAAAGCCTTGGTTTTCATCATTTTCGCGCAGCAAGTTGCCCGAAACGACGGCACCATCATGACCAGCGTTGGTCGCGATTTGGCGGACGGGGGAAGTGATCGCCTTGCGGATGATGTCCACACCACGGGTCTGGTCATCATTCGCGCCCTTCAGGCCTTCAAGCGCCTTGGTTGCATAAAGAAGCGCTGTGCCACCACCGGGGACAATGCCTTCTTCAACAGCAGCGCGCGTGGCGTGAAGCGCGTCATCAACGCGGTCCTTCCGCTCTTTCACTTCAACTTCGGTTGAACCACCGACCTTGATCACAGCGACACCGCCAGCGAGCTTTGCGAGACGCTCTTGCAGCTTCTCACGGTCATAGTCAGACGTTGTGTTTTCGATCTGAGCCTTGATCGCTTCGGTGCGGCCCTTGATCGCATCGGCATCGCCTGCGCCGTCAACAATGGTCGTGTTGTCTTTATCGATCGATACGCGCTTGGCTTGGCCAAGCATGCTGAGCGTGACGGTTTCAAGCTTGATGCCCAGATCTTCAGAGATCATTTCACCCTTTGTGAGGATCGCGATATCTTCGAGCATCGCCTTGCGGCGATC
>DLOX01000213.1:0-176 GCA_002478575.1 Sphingomonadales bacterium UBA7473
AACATCGCGTTGGGCAGCAGTTCCACCACTGATCCGCGCATTTCAAGAAGTTCTTCTTTCGCCATGCAATCTCGTTCGTTTGTGCCTTTCTGGCGCGGGCCAATAGCGCGGGATGGCGAAAAAGAAAAGATGCGGATAAAGCGCCCGCACTATTGAAAGAAAGTGTCCAATGACTG
>DLOX01000213.1:220-2841 GCA_002478575.1 Sphingomonadales bacterium UBA7473
TCCAATGACTGTTACCCGTTTTGCCCCTTCGCCCACCGGCAATCTGCATGTCGGCAATGTGCGGACTGCGCTCCACAATTATCTTTGGGCAAAGCGGGCTGGCGGCACTTTCATGCTGCGGATCGACGATACGGATCTGGAACGTTCCAAGGAAGAGTATGTCGATGGCATCCGCGCGGACTTGGCGTGGCTGGGGCTGAACCCGGATGGCGAAGTGCGCCAATCGGCTCGCTTTGGGCTGTATGAAGCGCAGTTTGAGAAACTGAAGGCAGCGGGCCGAGTCTATGCTTGCTATGAAACGCCGCAGGAATTGGACTTGCGCCGTAAAATCCTCCTCGGGCGCGGATTGCCGCCCGTCTATGAGCGTCCTGATCCCAACGCCCCCGTGCCAGAAGGCCGCACGCCGCATTGGCGCTTCAAGCTTGATCATGACAAACCGATTGAGTGGGTGGATATGGTGCGCGGGGCCCAGAAGTTTGAGCCCAAGCTTCTCTCTGATCCGGTGATCCGCCGCGCTGATGGCAGCTGGCTCTATATGCTGCCGTCCGCCATTGATGATGTTGACATGGGCATCACCCATGTGGTGCGCGGGGAAGACCATGTCACTAATACCGCAACTCAAATCCAGATGTTTGAGGCTTTGGGGGCTGCTCCGCCGCAGTTCGCGCATGAAGCGTTGCTGACGGGCAAGGAAGGCAAATTGTCCAAGCGGCTCGGCTCGCTTGGCATGGATGCGTTTAAGGATATGGGCATTGAACCAATCAGCATTGCAGCCCTTTTAGCGCGGTTGGGCACCAGCGATCCCGTCGAGCCCGTGACATCGCTTGAGCCTTTAGTGGCCACCATCGACTTCAGCCGCTTTGGCCGAGCGCCTGCGCGCTTTGATGAGGAAGAACTGGCGGCGCTCAATGCCCGCATTTTGCATCAAATGCCTTTTGGCGATGTGGCGTCTCGCTTGCCACAGGGCATGGATGAAGTCGCTTGGACTGCCATCCGTCCGAACCTTACTATATTGTCGGATGTCGAAAGCTGGTGGTCGATTGTGAAGGGGCCTGTCGCTGGGGAGCGTGCGCCCGAGGATGCGGAGTTTTTGGCCGAGGCCGCGACAGTCGCGGAGGGGTTGGATTGGTCAGCGGACCCTTGGAGCGCCCTGACGGCGGGGCTCAAGGCCTCGACGACTCGGACAGGCAAATCGCTCTTCTTGCCGCTGCGCCGTGCGCTCACCGCAATGGATCATGGCCCAGATATGAAGGCGCTGCTTCCGCTCATTGATAAAAATGACGCAATTTCGCGGCTTCGGGGCTGATCAGTTTCACTTCAAAACTCTATGTTTCCGTAACGTAAATTTACTTGCGCTTCTGTAATATCGATGTAACATCATCACATCGGGGGCCAGTCTGTTTACCCCGCCTCCGAGATAGGAGGCTTTATGGCTTACACGGACATGGATCGCAGCACCATCAACCCAAAGGGGATGGCTACTGCCATACTGATCAACGGAGGAGGCGTGCTGGCGGCGCTCTTCCTTGGCTCAACCGCTTATGATGTGATCAAAGACAAACCGATTGGAGGAATCGACGTCAATATTGACCCGCCGATCCCCATTGAAAAACCGATCGAGCAAAAGCCGACCAAAGACCAAGCGAAAGGCCAATCGCAAGAGCGTAAGGTTGCGGCTCCAGATGCGAGCAAGGGCAGCACCCCAAGCACTGGCCTGTCGGTTGACGCAGGCGGCAGCAGTGAAGAAACTATCTTCACGCCCATCGAACCCAAGATAGAGCCCATCGAAATTACGCCGCCCGTTGTGGTCGGGGCGAAGCCCGATCCCCGTTATGTCTCCGCAATGCAGCCCGACTATCCAGGCAGCATGATCAGAGCGGAAATGGAAGGCCAAGTTGTGATCCGCGTGAAGATCGGCACGGATGGCCGCGTGAAAGAAGCGATCATCGTTTCGGCCACCACAGATGATTTTGCGGTCGCGACCAAGAAGCAAGCGCTGAGCAAATGGCGCTTCAAGCCTGGCACGCGCGATGGAGTCGCCGAGGAAAGTTGGCGGACGATGACCGTGACGTTTGAAATGCCAAAATAGCTTTGGCCCCCTTGCCAACGCGCCAAAGATGAATAGTCCTGTCTGCTCCCACAACAGCAGACAGGACATCATCCCCCATGTTCAACCGTTCAGGCGCTCACGACATTGACTATGAGATCAAAGGTCAGGAACTTCAGTTTGTAGAAATTGAGCTTGATCCCGGTGAAAGCGCAGTCGCCGAAGCGGGGTCAATGGTCTGGAAAGATGCCGCCATCAGCATGACGACCGTTTTTGGTGATGGCAGCCAGAAACAAGGCGGCGGATTTCTTGATAAATTGGTGGGCGCAGGCAAGCGGCTGATCACGGGCGAAAGCTTGTTCACAACTGTCTTCACGCATGAAGGCACCGGCAAAGCGCGAGTCGCTTTCGGTGCGCCAGTGCCTGGCATCATTTTGCCGATCAAATTGAGCGATGTCGGCGGCACTTTGATTTGCCAAAAGGATAGCTTCTTGGCCGCTGCAAAAGGCGTTGCGATTGGCATCCAGTTCCAATCCAAGGCGATGACAGGCCTGTTCGGCGGCGAAGGCTTCAT
>DLOX01000213.1:2878-3273 GCA_002478575.1 Sphingomonadales bacterium UBA7473
TGCAAAAGCTGGAAGGCGATGGCTGGGTTTTTGTGCAAATGGGCGGGACGCTGATTGAGCGCACGCTCGCACCCGGCGAAAAGCTGCACATCGATACGGGCTGTGTGGCCGCTTACACGCCAAGCGTTGATTTTGATTTGGTGCGCGCAGGCAGTGTTAAGAGCATGATCTTCGGCGGTGAAGGGGCGTTCTTTGCCTCAATGACCGGGCCTGGGAAGGTTTGGATTCAATCCATGCCCTTTGCGCGGTTGGCAGCGCGAGTCGTAGCAGCGTCGGGCATCACCGGCGGGCAGAGCCGCGGCGAAGGATCAATCCTTGGCGGGCTCGGCGATTTGATTGACGGGGACAGGTAATTCCCTCTCCCAATGCCCTCAGCCATTCGTCCCGAGCGAAGT
>DLOX01000141.1:0-480 GCA_002478575.1 Sphingomonadales bacterium UBA7473
GGAACGGGCAGAACGGGCGAATTCGCTTTATGACGTCATGAAGGCAGCCGCCGATTGGTTTGTGGAGCAATTGGGCGGGATCGAAGGCGGGGAGGCGCGGAGCTATTTGGAAAAGCGCGGGCTGAAGCCTGCCACCGTCAAGGCCTTTGGCATGGGCTACGCGCCTGATAGCAAAGGCAAGCTGAAGGCCGCGCTGTCTCGCTTTGGTGAGGATAAGCTGATCGAGGCGGGGCTTCTGATCAAGGTTGATGATAAAGACAGCTATGATCGCTTTCGCGGGCGGCTGATGATCCCGATCCTTGACGCACGGGGGCGAGTGATTGCTTTTGGCGGACGGATATTGGGGGCAGGGGAGCCCAAATATCTCAATTCCCCTGATACGCCGCTCTTCGACAAAGGCCGGACGCTGTATAATATTGATAAGGCTGGCCCCGAAAGCCGCAAGACCGGGCGGATGATCGTCGTCGAAGGCTATATGGA
>DLOX01000141.1:534-800 GCA_002478575.1 Sphingomonadales bacterium UBA7473
GAAGGCTATATGGATGTGATCGCGCTGGCGCAGGCGGGGGTTGCGGATGCTGTTGCGCCCTTGGGCACGGCGCTGACCGAGCATCAGCTGGAGCGGCTTTGGCGTATGGCTGATTTCCCAATCCTCTGTTTTGATGGCGATAGTGCTGGGCAAAAGGCTGCAATCCGCGCGATTGGCCGCGCATTGCCAGCGCTTGCCCCATCTCGATCCTTGCGCTTCGTCACTTTGCCGCATGGGCAGGACCCCGATGATTTGATCAAAACAAG
>DLOX01000141.1:837-1753 GCA_002478575.1 Sphingomonadales bacterium UBA7473
TGATCAAAACAAGCGGTCGGGCGGCTATGGATCAATTGCTCGAGGCCGCCGAGCCTTTGGTCGAACGGCTGTGGGTGCATGAATATGCTGCATCGCCCTTGACTACGCCTGAGGCGCGTGCTGGATTAAGACAACGTCTCAATGAGCATGCACAAGTCATTCAAGATGCTAATGTTCGGGATCAATATCGATCCGAGTTTAAGGATCGCTTTGATGCTGCCTTTGCTCGCGCGCCTGCGCCAAAGCGCCCTTGGACACCCGCAGCAAAGGGCGGCAAATCCCGTTATCAGCCACCTGAACTGCCGCCCACCATGCAAACCCAGACGATCAGTGGCGGCGGGATTGAGCCGAGCTTTGCGCGTGCGATCCTGTCTGGATTGATCCGCCATCCCACAATGATCTTGGCCTGTGGAGAGGCGATTGCTGGCCTGCCTTTTGCGGATGGTCAGTTGAACGGCTTGCGCCAATTGCTCTTAGAATCAGCTTTTGATGATCCAGCGCTTGATTCTGCGGCTTTGATCCCCATATGCATCGAACACGGATTTGGGGGATTGGTGAGTGATTTGCAGCGTGCAGATCGTCTGGCCTTTTCCTTCACTCGGTCCGAGGCAGATGCAGAGGTCGCACGGCGTGATCTGGGCATGGCAATAGAGGCTCTTGCTGCGCGTCCCCAATTGGATGCTGCACTGGCCGCTGCCACCGCTCGATTGTCAGACGCGTGGGATGAAGCTGGGTTTGCTGAACAAATGCGTCTGCTGGAGGCGCGTCGCTCTGCCGATGAAAGGCTAGCGGCGCTTGCCGAAGGCGGCTATGGCGACGCGCCATAAGGGGCAAAAGGGAATATAATGGCCAAAACCGATACCGCAGAGATGGAAGATGTTGCCGAAAATGGCGATGCGCCCCTGATCGATCTCAA
>DLOX01000141.1:1815-3166 GCA_002478575.1 Sphingomonadales bacterium UBA7473
AGCTGATCGCGCGCGCGAAGAAGAAGGGCTACATCACCTATGATGAGCTGAACGAAGCGCTGCCTCAGGATCAAATGTCTTCGGAACAGATCGAAGATGTGATGTCTGCGATCAATGATATGGGCGTCAATATCGTTGAAAATGACGAAGCTGGCGACGATGGCGAAGAAGCTGAGCCCGAAGAAGAAATCGAAGCGGTAGACGTTTCCGACCCGCTCGGTGGCTCACCTGCCATCGAGAAGAAGAAGGAAGTCGTTGACCGCACGGACGATCCCGTTCGCATGTATCTGCGCGAAATGGGCGCCGTTGAGCTTTTGAGCCGCGAAGGCGAAATCGCCATTGCAAAGCGGATTGAGGCTGGCCGGGATACGATGATCCTGGGGCTTTGCGAAAGTCCGATTACTTTCAACGCGATCATTCAGTGGTCTACCGCGCTCAACGAAGGCACGATGCAGCTCCGCGAAATCATGGATTTGGAAGCGATGCTCTCCAAAGATCCAGCGCCAGAGCAGCTGAGCGACGATGATGACGGCAGCGATGACGAAATCTCAGAGAAAAACGCTGGCGTCTCCTTCAAGGATGATGATGACGTTGAAGATGAAGCGCCCAAGGCCGCTGACGATGATGATGAAGCGTCTGAAGAAGCGTTGATCGAACGCCGGATGAAAGCGCAGAATGACGATGATGATGAAGATAATACGCTGAGCCTTGCTCAGATGGAAGAAACGCTCAAGCCGCTGGCGCTGGAGCGTTTTGCCAACATCACGTCCATTTATAAGAAATTTTCGAAGCTGCAGAACAGCCGCATGGAATGCATGTCTGCGGGCATTGATTTCTCAGCCGCTGATGAAAAGAAATATCAAAAGCAGCGTGAAGAACTGACGGCGGAAGTCGAAAGCGTTCAGTTCCACGCCTCGAAAATCGAATATCTGGTTGATCAGCTTTACAGCTATAATCGCCGACTGACCGCGCTTGCCGGGCAAATGCTGCGTTTGGCCGAGCGTCACAAAGTTAGCCGCAAGGACTTCCTTGACCGCTATTTGGGGCATGAGTTAGACGAGAATTGGCTCGAAAGCGTGGGTGCCATTGATAAGAAATGGACCAATTTTGTCACCAATGAAGGTGAAGCTGTAACCCGCATTCGCAACGAGATTAGCGAGATTTCGCAAGCCACGGGCATGAGCCTGATGGAATTCCGTCGCATCGTGAACATGGTGCAAAAGGGCGAACGTGAAGCGCGTATCGCGAAGAAGGAAATGGTGGAGGCCAATCTGCGCCTCGTGATTTCCATCGCCAAAAAATATACCAACCGCGGCCTGCAATTCCTGGATCTGATCCAGGAAGGCAACAT
>DLOX01000133.1:0-566 GCA_002478575.1 Sphingomonadales bacterium UBA7473
TAGTCAAAGGGCAGATCAAATTGTGACGGTGGAATATAAGCCCCCAAGGGCCCGCCGACTTGAACGCAGCGCACGGGGCGGCCAGAGGCAGTGCCGCCGCCAATATCATTGACCAGTTCGCCCAAAGTGATGCCAAAAGCGACTTCGAACAGCCCGCCGTGCTTCACATTGCCCGCAAGCTGGATCGGCATGGTCCCCTTTGAACGGCCCATGCCAAAGGCGGCATAAGCCTCTCCGCCATTGGCCAATATCCAAGGCACAGCCGCAAGGGTTAGAACATTGTTGACTACCGTGGGCTTCCCAAACAAGCCTTCAAGTGCGGGCAGGGGAGGTTTGGCGCGAACTTCTCCTCGCTTGCCTTCCAAACTGTTGAGCAGCGATGTTTCTTCGCCACAGACATAGGCCCCAGCACCAACGCGCACTTCCACTTCAAAGGGAGCGATGAGATGCGCACAGGCTGCAATGGCGGCTTCCATCTTTGCAATGGCGTGTGGATATTCTGATCGGATGTAGACAAAGCCCTTGTTCGCGCCGACCGCAAAGCCTGCAATCGCCATGCCTTCGAT
>DLOX01000133.1:605-2357 GCA_002478575.1 Sphingomonadales bacterium UBA7473
ATGCCTTCGATCAGCATGAAGGGGTCGCCCTCCATCACCATTCGATCAGCGAAAGTCGCGCTATCGCCTTCATCGGCATTGCAGACGATATATTTCCGGTCTGCGGCGGTGTTCGCCACGGTTTTCCATTTGATGCCCGCTGGAAAGCCTGCCCCGCCGCGCCCTCGCAGGCCGGAGGTTAGAACAGCTTCAATTGTAGCGTCCGGACCAATCTCGCGCGCTTTTGCCAGCCCTAACCAGCCGGCTGTCGCGTAATAATCATCCAAGGAAGTAGGGCAGGTTTTTCCAGCTCGCGCAAAGGTCAAGCGCGTCTGTTGTGCAATGAAAGGATGCTCGTCGATCCTGCCAATGGATGGCGCAGTGCCTGCCATTATCGCTGCGACCTGGTCGACCGAAACAGGCCCATAACCAACGCCATTTATGTCCACCAACGGCTCAAGCCAGTGCATGCCCCAGCTGGAGGTGCGTTGAACTTCGACACCCGCGCGAACAAACTCGGCCGCCACGTCATCGGCACCGCAAGCCACAGCCAAGGCATCGTCAGAAATACGAACGATCATGCGCTTGCCACCAAGGCTGCAAATCGCTCAGCATCAAGCCGAGCATGGACTGTCTCGCCAATCATTGCTGCTGGCCCAACCGAGCAGAGCCCAAGGCAATAAATATCCTCAACCTTCACGCGGTTTTGCCCATCTGCAATCGGCATCAACGCCTCAACGCCGCGGGCTTTGCAGGCCTCCGCACGGCAGAGTTTGATGATAGGCCGGGTTTCGGCTTCTTTGCGAAAATCATGATAAAAGCTGACGACGCCGAACACCTCGGCACGGGTCAAGTTCAGCAGCTTGGCAATCTCGCGGATTGCGTCTTCGCTGACATGGCCAAACGCCTTTTGAACATCATGGAGGATGGGGAGGAGAGGCCCCTCCCGCCCTTCGTGATGCGCAACAATGTCAGCGATACACGCCACTAGTAAACGACAACGCTGCGGATGCTTTCGCCTGCGTGCATCAGGTCAAAGCCTTTGTTGATCTCTTCAAGGCTCAATACGTGGGTGATCATGGGATCAATCTCGATCGTGCCATCCATGTAAAGGTCGACGATCTTCGGAACGTCAGTCCGCCCCTTAGCGCCGCCAAAGGCCGTTCCGCGCCAGTTGCGACCCGTGACAAGCTGGAAGGGCCGGGTGCTGATTTCTTTGCCTGCCTCTGCAACGCCAATAATGATGCTCGTGCCCCATCCACGATGGCATGCCTCAAGCGCTTGGCGCATCACAGTTGTGTTGCCGGTGCAATCAAATGTATATTCTGCACCGCCATCGGTCAGCGCCACCAGATGCGCGACAATATCGCCATCGACGTCTTTGGGGTTCACAAAGTGCGTCATGCCGAACTTCTTGCCCCATTCTTCGCGAGCAGGGTTGATATCGACGCCCACAATCATGTTCGCACCAGCCATCTTCGCGCCTTGGAGCACGTTAAGGCCAATGCCACCCAAGCCGAACACAATGACATTGTCACCGGGCTGGACCTTTGCCGTGTTGGTCACTGCGCCAACGCCTGTCGTCACGCCGCACCCAATGTAGCAGCTGGTGTTGAATGGCGCGTCTTCGCGGATTTTCGCGACCGCAATTTCAGGCAGCACTGTGAAGTTAGAGAAGGTTGAGCAGCCCATATAGTGGAAAATGGGTTGGCCCTTGTAGCTGAAGCGCGTCGTGCCATCGGGCATCAGGCCTTTGCCTTGTGTTGCGCGAAT
>DLOX01000133.1:2459-2593 GCA_002478575.1 Sphingomonadales bacterium UBA7473
TTGCCCGAAAGGCAGGTTTTGCACTTGCCGCATTCAGGCGTGTAGAGTGGGATCACATGATCTCCCGGCTTCACACTGGTGACGCCTTCGCCCACTTCGCGGACGATGCCAGCGCCTTCATGGCCGAGCACGCT
>DLOX01000057.1 GCA_002478575.1 Sphingomonadales bacterium UBA7473
ATGGCGACAAGGACCGCGACAAGGACCAAAGTGACGCGCAAGCCTGTGCCGCGCGGCGGCGTCAAGCCGCGCGCGCAAAACCGCAAATCTTGGATGCCAAAGATGAGCTTCCTTGATCGGGTTCCGGTCAGCGAAGCCTTCCTTGATAAGGCCGTGACCTATTCAACGGTTGGCCTCATCGGCGCGGCTTTGATTGGCTTTGCCTGGATGTCGGGCGCGCCGGGCTATGTGGGAACCGAAATTGCGCAAGGCATTGGCCGCGCGGGCTTTGCTGTGAAGCGCGTTGAGCTGACTGGTCTTGATCGGATGGACCGGCTGACGGTTTACAATATCGCGCTCGATCAACATTCAATGGCGATGCCGCTGGTTGATCTGGAAAAGGTGCGGACGCAGCTGAAGGATTTTGGCTGGGTTGAAGATGCGCGGGTTTCGCGCCGACTGCCTGATACGTTGGTTGTTGATATCGTTGAACGCAAACCTGCGGCGGTGTGGCAGAATAATAAGAAGCTGAGCCTGATCGATGCCAATGGCGTGGTGCTGGAGCGCGTGTCTGCGGACTCGATGCCTGATCTGCCGATCCTCGTTGGCCAAAATGCCAATGATCAGGCGCGGGCGCTGAATGAGCTGATGGCGAAGGTTCCATCGCTGAAGCCAGCGCTTCAGGCCGCGACTTGGGTCGGCAACCGACGCTGGGATCTGCAATTCTCCTCCGGCGAAACGCTCGCGCTTCCCGAAGGCGAAGACGCATCAGCTAGGGCGTTGACTCGCTTTGCTCGCATCGAAGGCGTGGAGCGCTTGCTTGGTCGGGGCTTTGTGCGCTTCGATATGCGCGATCCCAAGAAGATGGTGGTCCGCGTGGCCCGAAAGTCTGACAAGGCCGCCGCGCCGCAGAGCGACGCCGCCGAAAAGCCCGAAGCAACCAACACCGATGCTGAAAAAGGGGAGCAAGGATAATGGCTGGCCCATCGAAACTCATCACCGCGCTTGATGTTGGGTCTTGGAAGGTCTCCGCTTTGATCGCGGAGCGGACCGAGAGCGGCGACATTCAAGTGCTTGGCACCGGGCAGCGCGAAAGCAAGGGCGTGAAACGCGGCTATGTCGCAGACGTCGGCCTAACCGAACAAGCCGTCCGCGAAGCCATGGAGCAGGCGGAGCGTATGGCGGGCACCAACATCGAAGATGTGTGGGTCAGCTTTTCCGCCGGCGGCTTGGCCAGCAACATTGCGTCTGTTGAAGTCGAACTGGGCGGCAATCGCATCGAGCAGGAAGATATTGATGAGCTGTTGGCCGCTGGGCGCAGCAGCCTTGATCCCGATGGCCGCATGATCCTCCATGCCCAGCCGACGCTTTATACGATTGATGGCTTGACCGGCGTCAAGCAGCCGCTGGGCCTTCATGCCGATACGCTTGGCGTCGACATTCATGTCGTGCTCGCCGATGGTTCTCCAGTGCGTAACCTCGACCTCTCGGTGCGCAGTGCGCATTTGGATGTTCGATCTATTGTGGCAGCGCCCGTTGCGACAGGGCATAGCTGCTTGTCTGACGAAGAGCGGGAGCTTGGCGTTGCACTTATTGAAATGGGCGCGGGTATCACCAATGTCTCGCTCTTCATTGGTGGAACGCTGGTGGGGCTGCATTCCATCCCGCTTGGTGCCGCAGACATCACCGATGACATCGCCTCGGCCTTTGGCACGCGCCGTGATCAGGCGGAGCGGATGAAGTGCTTCTATGGCTCAGCGACCGCCAGCCCGCGAGACAATCATGATATGATTGATGTCGCTCCAATCTCTGCTGATGATGAAGCAGGAGAAGGGCATCGAATCACGCGGGCGCAATTGATTGGTGTCATTCGCCAACGGCTCGATCATTTGATGACGGAAGTTGGCAAGGGCCTAAAGGAATTGGGCTTTGCGGGGCCAGTTGGTCGCCAAGTGGTTTTGACAGGCGGTGGAGCGGAGCTTCGCGGCATGGCTGATTTTGCGCAAGGCGTGCTTGGACGCGCTGTCCGCACTGGCCGTCCGCGTGGGCTGATTGGTTTGCCGCCAGCGCACAGTGGCCCCGGGTTCGCAACGCTTGCGGGTCTGGTCCACTATGCAGCGTCCGATCCGCTCGATCTGCGGGTCTTGTCGCCCGATACGCAATTGGTTCACTCGATGAAGGGCCAAGGCTTCATGCAAAAGCTGATTGCGGCCTTCAAAACAGGATATTGATGTGGATAGATCAAAGACACACTTGATCTTGGGGTGAATGATTCTAAAAACAAGGTCAATTGATAGAGTTAAGCATGGACCTGTTGGTCAAGTGGTGCACAGTGTGTTTGGGGGGGCGGACCAGCCCAAAATGCGCAGGATTGGGAGAAAGCAAGATGAGCATAGAATTTGTAACGCCGGAGATTGATGAACTTCGGCCCCGGATTAGCGTAATTGGTGTTGGGGGCGCGGGCGGAAACGCCATTGCGAACATGATCGCCAATCAAGTCCAAGGTGTGGACTTCATTGTCGCGAACACAGATGCGCAGGCGCTGAACGCTGCGTCCGCCGATCAGCGCATTCAATTGGGTTTGAAGATCACGCAAGGCCTTGGCGCCGGATCGCGCCCTGAAATTGGTCGTGCAGCTGCTGAAGAAGCGCTCGACACGGTTGAGAAGGCTTTGGAAGGCGCACATATGTGCTTCATCGCTGCGGGCATGGGCGGTGGCACCGGAACAGGCGCTGCTCCCGTCATCGCCAAGGCAGCCCGCGATCGCGGTATCCTGACCGTTGGTGTGGTCACGAAGCCGTTCAGCTTTGAAGGTTCGCGCCGGATGAAGTCAGCGGAAGCTGGCATCGCTGAGCTGCAAAAGCATGTCGACACACTGATCGTCATTCCGAACCAAAATCTGTTCTTGATCGCCAATCCGCAAACGACTTTCAAAGAAGCCTTTGAAATGGCGGACGAAGTATTGCAGCAGGGCGTTCGCGGCATCACCGATTTGATGGTTATGCCTGGTCTGATCAACCTCGACTTTGCCGACGTTCGCACTGTGATGAGCGAAATGGGCAAAGCCATGATGGGCACTGGCGAAGCCGAAGGCGAAAACCGCGCCATTGCTGCCGCTGAAAAGGCCATTGCCAATCCATTGCTCGATGGCGTCTCAATGAAGGGCGCCAAGGGCGTTATCGTTTCCATCGTGGGTGGCGATGACATGCGTCTGATGGAAGTTGATGAAGCCGCAAGTCACATCAAGGAATTGGTGGATGCAGACGCAAACATCATCTGGGGCTCGGCTTTCAACAGCTCGCTTCAAGGCAAGATCCGCGTGTCCGTGGTTGCTACAGGCATTGAGGCCGAAGCAGCGTCGGCTCCTGAGCCTGCCCGCGTCTTCTCCTTCCCTAAAACAAAGAAGGAAGAGGTTGTAGCACCGGTACCTGCGCCAGTGTTCGCGCCCGCAGCTATCGTTGCCGAGCCTGAGCCAGCCGCAGTGCCAGCACCTGGCTTTTCTGCGATGATCGATGAACCAGCGGAAGTTGCGGAAGAACCAATGGTTTCTAAGCCTATTGTTTTTGCTGACCCTGCTGTTGAAGACGTTGCCATTACGGCCGAAGTGACTGAAGAAGCGCCATTGACGCTTACTGCACCTGTTGTTGAAGAAGCAGCGACCGAAGGTGAAGAGCTGCTGCTCACACCGCAAGTCATTGTCGACGATGCAGTCGCAGGTATCCCCATCAAGCCTGCGGCCGATTTTGAAGAAGAGCGGCCGGCACCTCGCATGCCAGCAGGTGGAGGCACTTTGTTTGAGCGCATGTCCAACATCGCGCGGACCGTCGCCAAGGCAGATTCCGATGATGGAGCGAAGGATCCGCTCGATATTCCGCGCTTCCTCAATCGTCAGAACAACCCATGAGGTGGTGGGGCGGATGAACCCAATCCATCCGCCCCGCCCCACATCCTGCCTTGAATGGTTATTCAAAAGCTTGCCATTTGAGGCAAAATTGACTTAGGCGATGCGGCAATGAAAAAAAGCCGCGTCGCCTTTTTCGTGCTCGTTTGCGCCAGCATGACTTCAATAGCCCTTGCCCAACAGTCTTCGGAACTGTTGTTGCCGGGCGGTGTCTTGCCGCCATCTTCTGCCGCAAAGATTGAACCTGCAGATCGCTTGGCCTCAAGCCTCCGTTTATTGTCTCAAAATCCCTATGACGTGACCGCGCTGACCTTGGCCGGCGAAAGCGCTCTAGCGGTTGGAGACAATAATGCCGCACTTAGCTTCTTGGCGCGGGCGGAGGAGATTAACCCCGCAAGCGGACGGATTAAGGCTGGGCTGGGTTCTGCGCTTGTCCAGCTTGAGCGCCCCCGCGAGGCTTTGCGCATGTTTCAAGAGGCCGTTGCCCTTGGCTTGCCCCTGCATCAACTGGCGAAAGATCGGGGCCTTGCCTTTGATTTGACCGGTGAACCGCGTCGGGCACAAGTCGATTATGGTTTGGCCCTTGAGCATGGCGGCGATGATGAAGTCGTGCGTCGCATGGCATTGTCACTTGGGATTAGTGGAGACAAGGAAGCGGCTCTCCGCAAGATTGAGCCCCTTATTCGGCGCAATGATCAGGCAGCTTGGCGGGCCCGTGCTATGATCCTTGCTATGAATGGGGACATGCGCGGTGGGGAGCGGATTGCCGAGCAAGTTGCACCGCCCGGTATGGCGTCAGGTCTTTCCCAATTCATGCGGCGCTTGGCGGCCCTTGGGCCAGCTGACCGCGCCATGGCGGTCACTTTCGGGACGATGCCGCAGAGCATACAAGGTCGCCCAACATCGACGTTACTTGCTGGCACGTTCAGGCCCATCGCAGACCGAGATGCTGGCCTTCTTGCGCCGGTTGAGGTTGCTCCACCCGTCGCGGCCCCTGTTGTGTTGACCGCCAAGCAGGCGAAAGCTCAGCGCCGTCGCCCCGGCCGTGACGAAGTGCAGGTTGCGGTCGCGGCACCAAAGCAAATTGTGCCGCCAGCAGCGGCGGCGGTTAGCCCAACCCTGACGCCCAGTGCGCCGAAGACGAACGAAAGCACCAGCTTAGTGGGCCCCGACGGTCGCTTGAAACGGGTCGGGCAGCGGCTTGGGCCGGTTGATCCCGCAAGGCTGCCAGACGAGCTTAAGCCTGCGACAGCTGCAAACGCTCAGGTGGTTCGGCCGACGGTGCTAACCACCCTCCCGCCGCCTTCTGGGGCGGTCGAGGTTGCCAAGGCTCCTTCCGTGACCCCGATATCCTCCCCTGTGCCTGAGATCGTTCGAGCGTCGGTTGAGCCTCAAGCGACTGCGCCGATCTTTGAGGTCCCTGCTGCAAAGGTCATAACGCCAACGGTCGTGGCCGAACCGCCAAAGCCTGTTGTGGTGGCTACAGTGGTCACGCCCCCGCCTCAGCCAGCATTCATTCCAGCAGCGGCGGCGCCTCTTGTAACGACTCCAGTAAATGTTGTGCATGCTGCATCGGTCCAGACGGACCTCCCTGCAACCACCGTTGCGTCTCCCGGCTTTTCGGCTGAGGTTGTGGCAGCGGCACTGCCCGCCGCACAAGTCGCAACCGCTGAGTTGTCCACGCCGTCGGCAACCCTGCCTGAAGCCTCGCCGCCGCCGGTTGCTGCTCCCGCAGCGCAAATCGTTGTGCCCGCACCTGCTGTCGTTGAGCCGCCTGCGCCCGCTCCAGCCGTTGGACTGGGGGGGTTAATCGCCAATCTAGAACTGGAAGCTGAAACCAGCCCAAGTTCTGTTTTGACCGGCGAAGAATTCCGCAAAGCGCGCCTGGCCGCGAAGAAGAAGGCTGAGGCTGATGCGCTAAAGCTTTCTGAAACCACCAAGCTGGCCGAGGAAAAGAAGAAGGAAGAAGAAGAGCGCAAGCGCGTTGCCGCCGCCAATCCGGCGCGCATTTGGGTGCAAGTGGCAACGGGCAGCAATGAAGCGGGCTTCGGCCGCACGCTTTCTAAGCTTCGTGAGCAAGCCCCTGACGCTCTGAAAGGCCTTGGCGGAGCAACCGTCCCTTTCCGCGCAACCAATCGCATATTGGTTGGGCCCTTCAAATCGCAGGCTGAGGCCAAAGCGACGATCAACAAGCTTGCCAAATCCGGCGTACAAGCCACGCCATTTTCCAGTGCCGCTGGCGAAGAAGTGAAGCGATTGCCAGGCAAATAAGCGGATAGCGCCTATCGTCTTAACCCTTTGTCGGTTAGAGCGGCCACCATGTTTTCCCCCGCGCCTTTTGCTTCGAATCCCGAGCTTTCCCGTGGTCGCCAACATCAAGAGCTTGATGGAGCCATTCGTGGGCCACGCACTGCATTCCAGCGGGACCGGGATCGGATCATCCACAGCATCGCCTTCCGTCGCCTGCGGCACAAGACGCAGGTTTTTGTGGCACCTGACGGAGATCATGTCCGTGTTCGCTTAACCCATAGTCTGGAAGTCGCGCAGATTGGCCGGACGATTGCACGGGCGCTGGGATTGAATGAAGATCTGACAGAGGCCTTGTGTCTTGCCCATGATCTGGGCCATCCGCCCTTCGGCCATGCCGGGGAAGATGCATTGGAGGCGGCGATGGCCGGGGCAGGGGGCTTTGACCATAATGGCCATAGCCTTCGGATACTGACGCAGCTTGAAAGCCCTTATCCGCTTTGGAATGGTCTAAATCTGACCTGGGAGATGTTAGAAGGCTTGGCCAAACATAATGGGCCTGTCACGGATCCGGCCTGGGCGATGGCCGCGGTGGATGAGGCCTATCCGCTTGATCTCTCCAGCCATGCCTCCCTTGAGGCGCAAGTAGCGGCAGTCGCCGATGACATTGCCTATGACAATCATGATGTCGATGATGGGCTGCGATCCGGTCTGTTGGAGTTTGAAGAGCTGCTCACATTGCCGCATATCAGGCGCGGTTGGGATCGAGTGACGAAGCGCTACCCTGATTGTGATATGCGGCGGCTACGGGCCGAGCTGGTGCGGCAGCAGATTGGCGAAATGGTCAATGATGTCATCGCTGCGACCACGCAGCGGGCCTTTGATCTGGGTATCGAGACCGTAGATGATGTTCGTGCGGCTGGCCTCACCATTGGCACCTTCTCTGACGAGATGAAGGTCGCTGAGGCCGAGCATAAGGCCTTCATGTATAAGCGGCTTTATCATCACCCCTCACAATTGGCAGCAGCCGATGGTGCGCGCGAGGTGGTAGCCGCGCTGTTCAAGGCTTATGCCGAAGGGGCCGCGCCCCTTCCGCCAGAGTGGCAGGAGGAAGCGCCGGAGTATCCGGCACTGCGGCTGCGCCATGTAGGCGACTTCATCGCGGGTATGACGGATCGCT
>DLOX01000233.1:0-3709 GCA_002478575.1 Sphingomonadales bacterium UBA7473
GGCGTGGTGCGTGCACCTTCTGCATTTTCAATCACCTTGGGCGTGCCGCCTTCCATCACGGAAACACAGCTGTTGGTTGTGCCCAAATCAATACCAATAACTTTTGCCATCTTTGTCTTCACCCCAGTCAAATGCGATATGGATTGGCCCCGGCGCTTGTCCCCAAACAGGCGAACGGCCGGAAACCTGTTGAGGCGGATATAGGAAGCCTTTTTCTTGCTGCAAGGCTTGCAGCAGATTAGAGCAACACCAACTTGGGGCGAACAGAGGAAAGTGACCGGATATGAAACATTTTGCAGCTTTTTTGCCCCTCGCTCTGTTGATGCCGGCCTGTGGCGCGAAGCCCGTTGAAGGGGTAACGGACGCACGGATCACTTTGCCTGCGGTTACTGGTCGGCCAGGGGCCGCCTATTTCACTTTAACCGGCGGAGAAGCAGAAAATCGCTTGCTGACGGTCACATCGCCACAAGTGATCAAGGTGGAACTGCATGATAGTGTGATGAAAGATGGCATGATGTCCATGCAGACCATAGAGGGCGGAGTTGCCGTGCCTGTCGGCGGCAAAGTGGCATTTGAACCCGGCGGCAAGCATGCCATGCTCTATGATATTGCACCATCAGTGAAGGTCGGCGGTACGATCAAGCTGAACTTCACCTATGCGAACGGGCGGTCGATTGAAGTGGACGCTAAGGTCAATCCACCCGGCCAAGGCGGCAGTGGCGGCCACGCCCATTGAGTGCTGGCCGCTTCCTGACGGCTGCTGAGCGGCGCTTGGCCGAAAGCGTTTTTGGCTTAGCCATTGATTATGATGCTGTCCGTATCAAGCAAAGCAAATGGGCCTTTTTTCAGCCCAAAGGCGTCGTGATGGCACCGCGCGGCGCCATCCATTTCCACCCTAAGGGCAAGCTCTATTGCGATGATTTCTGCGATGGCGATTGGAATGACCAAGGCTTGTTCATCCATGAAATGACGCATGTCTGGCAGCATCAAGCGGGCGTGAATTTGCTCCTGAGGCGGCATCCCTTTTGCCGCTATGATTATGTGTTGAAGCCCGGAAAGTCTTTCGAAACCTACGGGATTGAGCAGCAGGCGGAGATCGTAAGGCATTATTTCTTGCTGCGACAAGGCTTCCCGCTGGCAGGTTCTCCGGGGGTGGAAGCCTATCGGAATTTATTGCCTTTTGGGCGGTGATGATATACGCAGCTCAATGTATATCCCGATTAAGGACCTAAAGATGCAAATCGCAA
Source organism: Sphingomonadales bacterium UBA7473 (assembly GCA_002478575.1). Taxonomy (GTDB): domain Bacteria; phylum Pseudomonadota; class Alphaproteobacteria; order Sphingomonadales; family Sphingomonadaceae; genus Aquisediminimonas. The sequence continues at coordinate 1,248 of DLOX01000233.1, forward strand.
AATGGGGCAACAGCTATGCCGTGCGCATTCCCAAAGATGTCATGAAGTCGTTGGGTTTGAAAGAGGGCGATGATATTGAATTACGTGCGGCCCCCGGCGGCGGCTTCGAAGTGGTCCCCGATCAGCGCAAACAGGCAGCGTTAGACCGGCTGAAAGCCCTGCGCATCCAGTTGCCAACGAACTGGAAGTTTGATCGTGAAGAAGCCAACGAACGGTGATCTCTGCGCCGCGCATTTTCATTGATACAAACATCCTTTTTTATGCCTATTCGGATGATCCAAAGCGTGACACAGCTTGGCTGTTCCTAGAAAATTCTCACTACATCAGCATACAAACGCTGAATGAATTTGCACGATCTGCCCATCGAAAGCTCGGCCTTGATTGGCCTACAATTGAGAGGATCACCGCAGATACAGCTATGAGAGCTACGGAAGTATTCCCACTAACGCTCACCATCCATCAAAAAGGGATCGAGTTGGCAGAGCGCCATCGCGTTGGAATTTATGACGCATTGCAATTGTCATGCGCACTCAAGCATGATGGCACCTTGTTCATTAGCGAAGATATGCAGGATGGGATGGTCATCGAAGAGCTGCTGACCATCCACAATCCATTTGTTTGAACTTGGCCAACCAAAGAACGGACTTGTTTAAGGCATTGCTGTCTCCTAGCCTTCAGCAATGGCAGTTTCTAAACTTGGAGCAGGTGGCAGCGCCGTCGCCAACTTGGTGCTTCTAGCGCTGATCTTGTCGAGCCAAGATTTCAAATTTGCGGAAGTCCCAAAGCAGCCAGACTTCCGAACCCAATTACTATCGCCCTATTGTCTGGTAGGCACAGCAAAGACTGTGAAGAAGCCCTCCAAGGACTGGTGGGAGCGTGGTTTGACCGAGTGCATATCTGGTTCAAGCTGGCAGGACCGGGTGCTGGTCAAATCGAACGATCCAAACATCGATTGGCGTTTGATGCCTGATCCTGGACCACGCTCAATGTGGGACCCGATCAATCCTAAAACAAAATGGCAAGCGGAATAGGCTTGATCCTTAACCCGCTTTCGCCACCGCCACCATAGCAGGCCGCAGCAACCGATCCTTGATCATGTAGCCTGCCTGCATTTCCTGCACGATGGTGCCGGGTTCTTCGTCGCTCGGCAGTTCGATCATGGCTTGATGCTGATTGGGATCAAGCGGCAGGCCGACAGACGGAATGCGCTTGATGCCATTGCGTTCGAACACATTCATCAGCTCGCGCTGGGTGGCCTCTAGGCCCACAACGAGGCCCTTATTCGCTTCTTCTTCGCGCATGGCTGTGGGAATTGCATCCAAAGCGCGGGAGAGATTATCAGCGACGGAGAGGATATCCCGAGCAAAGTTGGTCGCGGCATAGGCGCGTGCGTCTGCCGCGTCCTTTTCCAAACGACGACGAACATTTTGCGTTTCAGCTTGTGCGTAAAGTGCCGCTTGCTTCGCGGCTTCAAGCTCCGACTGCATCATGATGAGCGGATCAATGGCAGGCTCTTCAACAGCCTCTTCAGCCTCAGTTTCCGGGGTCTTCAATTCTTCGTCACTCATTTTAAGTCATCAATCTCGTCAAAGTCTGTGCGGTGAAATCCACCATGGGAACGATGCGGGCATAATTCAAGCGCGTGGGGCCAATTACGCCAACCACACCGACCACTTTGCCATCCCGCCCGTGATAGGGCGCGGCGATAACCGAAGAGCCGGATAAAGCGAAGAGTTTGTTCTCAGCTCCAATGAAAACTTTCGTCGCTTCGCTATCTTGAGCACCGCGCAGCAGCCGGGCAATTTCTTCCTTGCCCTCAATCTCATCCAGCAATTGGCGGACGCGATCCAGATCATGCGCCGCAACTTCATCGATCAGATTGGCGGCACCGCGCACGATGAGGACAGGGCGTTGGGCTGCATCCTTGGTCCACACCGCAAGGCCACGTCGGATCAGTTCGGCTGCTGCCCCATCAAGTGCGGCTCGTTCGCGCTGGATCTCTCGCTCAAGAACGGTACCTGCCTCGGCCAGCGTTAGACCCGCCAGGCGCTCGGTCATGAAGTTACCGGCCTCAACAAGTGCTGCGGGAGACATGCCGCGCGGCAGATCAATCACACGATTTTCAACCGACCCATCATCACCAACCAAGATCAGCAAAGCTTGTTGATCAGAAAGCGGCGCGAAGGAAAAATGCCGCAACCGCGCCTCTCGCGTAGGGACCAGCACCAACCCAGCACAGGCCGACAGTCCGGAGAGAGCGGAGGATGTGTGGGCCAAAGCCTCCTCAATCGGCCCGCCTGCTCGCACGCCAGCCTCAATGGTTGCGCGCTCCTCAGCCGTCGGTTCCGCCACTTGCATCATGCCATCGACAAACAGCCGCAAGCCAACCTCCGTTGGCATCCTCCCCGCCGATGTGTGAGGGGCAGCAAGCAAGCCCAGCTCCTCCAAATCCTGCATCACAT
>DLOX01000233.1:3758-4473 GCA_002478575.1 Sphingomonadales bacterium UBA7473
TCCTGCATCACATTGCGGATCGAAGCAGGCGATAGGTTAAGCGTTCCCATCTGCGAAATCGTCCGCGATCCCACCGGCGCGCCCGAGCCAAGATAGGAATCCACAACGATCCGGAAAACATCCCTGGCGCGGTCTGTCAGTTCAGTGACGGGGGTGGTCATTAGAGGTTAGTCACGATAGTTCGCAAAGCTGTCTAGATATTCTCGATAGTCGATATTGTTAAAGTCTCTCTTCACAAACCGCTCGATTGGGAGCAGCCTTAGTGCAGCCAAAAGAGCGTCGACACGAGTCAGGTCCTGAGCAGTTGTACAAGACATGTCTTGTTGAAGAACTCCGTTGTCATTGGCTCCGTCTATCCAACGGACCGTAATGCCGACAGTGTGAGTGTCGCAAGTGCCGTTCCAATAGTTCTCGTCCCAATGGTCTCCACCAGCTCGGTAAGGGTGTAGAATGCGACTGATTTGCGAGAGTTGATCGTTTGGCAATATAAACTGATCTGCGGGGAGATCATTGGAGAACTTAGAAGCATATGTCGTATGACCATTAGGTTCCATCTCAACCGTGAACGATGGACACTGATCGTCAAAGCAATGAGTTGAATCAGTCCAGACTTCAAATTGAATCATTCTGGCTGGCTTCTGAAGATTCCCACTCGGCTTAGGGTCGCTTGAACTTGAGCAGCCTGACATGAGGAAGACCAGCCCAAGCGCCCCTA
>DLOX01000233.1:4516-20221 GCA_002478575.1 Sphingomonadales bacterium UBA7473
ATAGCCTTCAAGCAGAAGCTCACTTCGCCCCACTCCCGTGAACGCGTCGTCGCGGGACCGGCAAACTGTCATCCTGATAATATTTCGCCCCATAAACCTCCAGCGCCTGACAATAAAGCTGGCTCCGCGTCAGACTAAGCTCTTTCGCAATTTCATCAGCTTTGGCGACGAGATCATCGGGGATGGATACATAGGCTCTCACCCCTTCAACCTAACAAGCGCACCACTTTGCATCAACCCGTCAATCGCATCGCAAAGAAAGCCAGTATCTCATCCAGCGCTTGCTTGGTTGGCTCGCCTTCGCGGTTGATGAGGTGATGGGTCACTACGCTGTGGGGCATTTTGAAAGGGCTGTCGGGATTGGCATGTTTGTCCGCGATTGTCGTGCCGACGAAGCGATCGCCCAACGCATCCTTATAGGCTTTGAACCGTTCCGCCCTACAAAAACCATCGCCTTCGAAACGGTAAGCGAGCACCGTCAAATCATCCGCCTCCATCCTTGCTTTCACGGCAGCCAGCTCATCTGGCGAGATATGCATTCCGGCCGCATTGTTCAGCGGCAAAGAGGGCTGCGAGAGCACAGGCGCCACCACACTCTTCTCCAACATCATCGACAAGGCGAAATTGCCCGTGAAGCACATGCCAATCGCGCCGACGCCTGCCCCGCCGCATTCTTGATGCGCTTGAGCGGCCAAGGCGCGGAGCCATTGCGTGACCGGGCTGGAGGCATTGGATGCAAAAGCGCGAAACTCCCGAGAGACGCAGGTCATCAGCATCGTACCCATCACGGCCAGCCCTTTGCGGTTCACCCCATCCGCGCCAAAGAGATGCGGCATATAAACGGTGAAGCCCGCATCCCGCACCCATCGAGCAAAGCGCGCGACCAAAGGCGTGATCCCGGGCATCTCCGCCATCACAATCACAGCAGGGCCACTGCCTGCGATATAGACGCGCTTGGTTTCGCCCAGAAAACTCATCTCGCGCCGCTCAAAATCATCCAATGGGTCAAAGCTTGGCAATTTATCGCTGGTCATGATTTCCCCCATTCACCGCTGGCCTTATCAGCCCCCCACCGCTACATGGCCGCCATCACTACAAAAGGACAAGCAAAATGCGCCCATCCGGACGTGCGCCCGATCAAATGCGTGCCATCACCATTGAACCAAATTTCACCATCCACGCCGAAGGATCGGCTTTGGTCAGCTTTGGCGATACCAAAGTGTTGGTGACGGCAAGCGTCGAGGAACGCGTCCCTCCCTTCTTGCGCGGTAAGGGCGAAGGCTGGGTGACCGCGGAATATGGCATGCTCCCCCGCGCAACCCACACGCGTGGCAGCCGTGAAGCTGCCAAGGGCAAGCAATCGGGCCGCACGCAGGAAATTCAGCGGCTGATCGGTCGCTCTTTGCGCGCAGTCGTGGACATGAAGCTGCTCGGCGAGCGCCAAATCACCATCGATTGCGACGTGATCCAAGCCGATGGCGGCACGCGCACCGCGTCCATCTCTGGCGCATGGGTCGCCCTGCGCATTGCAGTCGATAAGCTGCTGGCTGAAGGCAAGTTGGAAACCGACCCCATCAACGCACAAGTCGCAGCCATCAGCTGCGGCATTTATGAAGGCACGCCCGTGCTGGATCTCGATTATATCGAAGACTCAAACGCCGGGGCGGATGCGAATTTCGTGCTGCTCTCCAACGGCAATATTGCAGAAGCCCAAGCGACCGCAGAAGGCGAAACCTATGACGAAGAAGCGCTTCTTCGCCTCCTCCGCTTGGCCCGGATTGGCTGCACCTCCATTTTCGCAGCACAATTGAAAGCGGCGGGTCGATAAGTCTTGCGTAACGCGCTGGAGGGGCCATATTCCCCTCCATGCGCAACACAATCTCGCTCCTCATTGGCGTCGTCGCTCTGATCCTCGCCATCATTGCCTTCATTCCGCTGCTTGGCTGGGCCAATTGGGCGATCATTCCGCTCGCCGTGATTGGCCTTGCCTTTGGGGCGACGTCAGACAAGACGAGCGGCCGCAATCTAAACCTTGTTGTGATTGGCATGGGCGCACTTCGTTTGTTTCTGGGCGGTGGCATTCTTTAAGCCTTTTGCGTAAAATGGCCTCCAGTTTCACAGAATCAGGAGTATCGCGATGGCATGGGGTAGCAAAAGCAACGAAGGCACAATGACGCCAACCAGTTCATCCACCTCAGCCGGTGGGGCCATGTCTTTCCTTGGCAATGAAGTGGTGATCACTGGCAATGTGACGGGCAAAGGCGATCTCCATATCGATGCCACGGTTGACGGAGACGTCGCCTGCAAAACCCTGATCCTTGGCAGCGCTGGGCGCGTAAAGGGCAATGTCGTTGCCGAAAAAGGCTCCATCGCAGGTGCGGTTGAAGGCACGCTGAATGTGGGTGCGCTCACGATTGAGCGGTCCGCCAAGATTTCTGGCGATATTACCTATCAGACTGTGTCGATTGAAAATGGTGCGCAGGTTGAGGGGCGTTTGACACAGCGGTCTGCCGCCGGGACAGGGGATTTGAAGCTGGTTGCGGCGGCGGAGTGAGCTGAGAAGTATCGCTATCCCCGCCCCGGCCGATCCTCGATCCTTACGTCAGGCGCTTGATTGTCCATATCGCGCCAGAGCCGCCACACCCCATCGCGGCCGCGTTTGAAGACGAGGAAGGATCGGCCTGCGGCTTCAACTTTCTCTCCATTGGCGCGGGTCAGGGTCATCCAATATTTTGAGATGAGATAGCCGCGATTGCCATCGATGGTGATGAGTTCCGGTGTGAAATCGAAGGAGGCTTTGGTGCCGCTTGCCTTGTTGCGTTTCAGATAGGCGAGGATCGCATCGACGCCTTTGGCGGCAGGGGCGCCATGGGTCATCAGCCAGGCATCGGGCTCATAAAGTCGGCGCATCTCATCAATCTGTCCTGCCTCATAAAGTGCAGCCCATTGCCGACCATGGGCTTCGATAGCTGCTTTTCCGTTGGCTTCGCTATCGGCTTTGGCCAAAGCGGGGGTTGCGATCAGAAGAGCGAAGAAGAGCAGAACCTGTTTCATATGCCTCATCATGCCCGACAACACGGGGGATGCAAGGCGCGCTTTTGCAGGCTATGTCTCCCGTATGACCCAGCCCTCCGATTCCATCCCCACCCTGTCCCTCGCCCGCGCTGACAGCGACCCCAAGGGCTTTGCCGCAGACCTTGGTGCATCCTTTGAGCGGTTTGGTTTTGCGATCATATCGAATCATGGGATTGATCCAGCGCTGATCGCCAAAAGCTGGGCGCTGACAGCGGATTTCTTCGCTTTGCCGACAGAAGCGAAGCTTGCTTACGATGGTAAGGGCAATGGCGGGCAGCGCGGTTATACGGCGTTTGGCACCGAGATTGCGAAGGACGCGGACAAGCATGACCTGAAGGAATTTTGGCATGTCGGGCGCGATTTGCCAGCCGGGCATCGCTTTTTGGACCATATGCCGCCCAATGTCTGGCCTGTCGAAGTGCCCGAGTTCAAGGAAACTCTGTCATCGCTCTATGCTGCCTTTGATGTCGCGGGGGGGCGCTTGCTCTCTGCCATTGCGCTTCATCTGGGATTGGACGCCAACTGGTTTGAGCCGACCGTGGACAATGGTAATTCCATCCTCCGCTTGCTCCACTATCCCCCTATACCCAAGGATGCTGACGGCATCCGCGCCGGGGCGCATGAGGATATTAATACGATCACTTTGCTCCTCGGAGCCGAAGAGGCAGGGCTCCAACTGCTCGGCAAAGATGGCGAATGGTTGGCAATTGATCCGCCGGAAGGGGCGCTGGTCGTCAATATTGGGGACATGCTGCAGCGGCTGACCAATCACCGCTTGCCATCGACCACGCACCGCGTGATCAACCCACCGCCAGATCGCAGGCACTTGCCTCGCTATTCCATGCCCTTCTTCCTGCATTTCGCGAGCGACTTCAGAATCGAAACCCTGCCCAGCTGCATCGATGCTGATCATCCCAATCTCTACTCCGCCCCCATCACCGCTGATGCTTATTTGAAAGAGCGGTTGGTTGAGATTGGCTTGCTCAAAGCCTAGGCAAACCGTGAGTCGCTGACTCGAAACTGTCACCAAAGCGTCATTCCGGCGTCGCGCAATAAAGCTATCGGACCCCTACTGGCACCTACGGGGGGAGATGAGCCATGAGCGCAGTAACAGTAGCAGTGCAAAATTTAGCTAGAACAATATCGGACCCGATTGGTCCGAATCAACCAAGGACGATTTCGCGCCAGCCCGATTGGTTTTGGGCGCCTGAGCCACGCAGCTTCGTGCCGAAGGTCAAATATCGCACGATCTGGATCTCGGACATTCATTTGGGTACATCAGGCTGCAATGCTGATTTGCTAGTCGACTTTTTGCACTCCGTGGAATGCGAAACTCTTTATCTCGTCGGTGACATTGTCGATGGCTGGCGCTTGAAAAAGGGCTGGTATTGGCCCGCTCAGCATAATGACATTGTCCGCCGCATCCTGAAAATGGCTGCACGCGGTACGCGCGTCATCTACATCCCCGGCAATCATGATGAAGTGATGCGCGAATATGCAGGCTTCCACTTTGGCGGCGTCGAGATCGCTCTGGAGGCGGTTCACGAAACGGTGGACGGTCGTAAGCTTCTCGTGACCCATGGCGACATGTTTGATGGCGTGGTGCTTTATGCACGCTGGCTCGCGATCTTGGGCGACCATGCCTATACTGCGCTTCTCCGCGCCAATATCATCTTCAATGCTGTCCGTCGCCGCTTGGGCCTGCCTTATTGGTCTATGTCTGCGCATCTCAAAAAGAAGGTGAAGAACAGCGTCCAATATATTTGCCGCTTTGAAGAGGCCGTTGCGCGCGAAGCCGTGATACGAGGCCTTGATGGCATTGTCTGCGGCCATATCCATGATGCTGAAATCCGCGAAATTGATGGTGTGACTTACTATAACGACGGCGATTGGGTCGAAAGCTGCACCGCTTTGGTCGAAGATAAGACAGGGGCCATGTCCATCATCGATTGGGGCGCTCAAGTGCGCACGCGGGAAGGGGCACAGTTGGTGGTCGTTGCATGAGGATCGTCATCGCCACCGATGCCTGGAAGCCGCAGGTCAATGGTGTCGTCCGATCTTTGAGCGAAACCGTCAACCGGATGAAGCGGCGCGGCTATAGCGTCGAAATGATCACGCCTGATCTCTTCTCGACCATCCCTTGCCCGGGCTATAGCGAGATCAGGCTGGCGCTTCTGCCCCGAATGAAGGCACGGCGGCTGCTTCATCAATTCCGTCCTGACATTGTTCATATCGCAACCGAAGGTCCGATTGGATGGGCGACGCGGGGTTGGTGTTTGGCGCATGGCGTACCTTTCACAACTGCCTTTCATACGCGCTTTCCAGACTATGCTTCGGTGCGCACGGGACTCTCGCCGGATCGCTTTTGGCCGATCATGCGGCGCTTTCACGCCAAGTCTCGCGCAGTGATGTGCGCCACACCGACGCTGATGAATGAACTGGCTGAGCGTGGGATCACGCAAACCCGGCTATGGTCCCGCGGGGTGGATCTTGACCTGTTCCGCCCCGACCGCGCCCCGCATCCAGCGCTTGCCAATCTCCCGCGCCCGATCCTCCTTTGCGTCGGCCGTGTGGCGGTGGAGAAAAATCTCGAATCCTTCCTGTCGGCACCCATGGTCGGCAGCAAAGTGATTGTGGGCGATGGGCCAATGCTCGAGGAATTGAAGCAGCGCTATCCCGATGCGACTTTCTTAGGCGCGCTTCATGGTCCAGAACTGGCCTCTGCCTATGCGGCATCGGACCTGTTTGTTTTCCCGAGCAAAACAGACACATTTGGGCTGGTGATCATTGAAGCTTTGGCGAGTGGCTTGCCCGTGGCGGCCTATCCTGTCCCCGGCCCCATCGATATCCTTGGGCCGCTGGTGCATATGACAGATGGCGTCCCCGCTGATCCGATTGGTGTGCTCGACGATAATCTCACTCAAGCCGTCGTCCGCGCAGAGGGCATAGATCGCACTCACTGCACAAGGATTGGGCGGCGATACAGCTGGGATGCCTGTGTCGATCAATTTGTCGATATCCTGATCGACTCAACGGCTCCGCGCAGATTGGCGGCCTAAGTCTCTTTCGCTTTTCCTTGCGTGAAACGGCTCAAAAGCTAGAGCGGGGCCATGACTGACGCAATTGCCCTCGCCAAGGCCTTGATGGCTGCCCCCAGCGTGACCCCAGCCACGGGCGAGGTCTTTGATGTGCTGGAAGCGGCGCTCATTCCGCTGGGCTTCACAGTGGATCGGATGATCTGCGGCGAGGCACCCGATGGCCCCGTCGAAAATCTCTTTGCGACGCGGGCAGGCACCGGAGACGCGGCCCATTTTGCCTTTGCCGGGCATTTGGACGTCGTTCCCCCCGGCGGCGGCTGGACCAGCGGGGCCTTTGAACCGGAAGTGCGCGGCGATTTGCTTTATGGACGCGGTGCCGTTGACATGAAGGCGAGCATTGCCGCCTTTGTTGCCGCCATCCCCGCCACAAGCGCGGGCCGCATCAGCCTGATCATTACGGGCGATGAGGAAGGCCCCGCTATTTACGGCACAGTCCCGTTGATCGATCATATGAAGGCCAAGGGGCTGATCCCAGATCTTTGCCTTGTGGGGGAGCCAACCTCGGTCAACCGGCTGGGTGATATGGTGAAGATCGGGCGGCGCGGCTCCGTCAATATGTGGATCACGGTTCCGGGAAGCGAAGGCCATGTCGCCTATCCGCATTTGGCCGATAATCCGATCCCTAAGCTGGTGCGGATCTTGTCGCAGGTTGATGCAATTGTGCTGGATGAAGGGACGGACTGGTTTCAGGCATCAAATATCGAGATCACGGATTTGGAGGTTGGCAACCCCGCAACCAATGTGATCCCGCCCATGGCCAAAGCAAGGCTGTCAATCCGCTTCAATGACCTTCACACAGGCGAAGTATTGGTTGGTCGCATCCGCGCAATAGTAGAAGGCGAAGACCCGAAGGCCGAGCTGATCGCGCGCATCTCAGGCGAGGCCTTCCTAACGCCGCCGGGCGCATTGTCGACGCTGGTGAGCGACGCGATCAGAGAAGTCACCGGCCTCACCCCAGAGCTCTCCACCACCGGCGGCACATCAGACGCCCGCTTCCTCTCCAAAATCTGCCCCGTGGTGGAATTTGGGTTGTTGAACGCAACCATGCACAAGCGCGATGAAGCGGTGGCGCTGGCCGATGTGGAGGCGCTTGTGGAGATATTTGGTGGCGTGATCCGAAGGGCGCAGGGTAGGTGAAGCCGTTTGAGCTCCAAGCGACTACCCCTACTCTTCCTCAAACGGATCATTGATCACATCATCATGCCCGCTGCCTGAGCTGAGGAACACAAGCCCCATCAAGGCCGCGGCCAAGAGCACGGAGAAGAACACGCCGCCTGCCGTCAACAGCCCCATGACGAGCGGGACTTCGCCCATCAGGTAGCGGAGGAACAAATAGCAAAAGACCGTCGCCAGCGCGGAGGCCAGCACCATCCAGACCATTAGCCGCTTGTAACGTCTCCAGGCAAAATCGGCATAATCGGGGTCTTCTAGGGGGGATGGTGGGTTTTGCATGCTTTTCTTTGACCTTCTTGATTGAGTCGATCAAGATGCGACTCATAATAAGGAGGAGAGCGTTACGATGACCATTCGTGCAATCCTGCAGGATCGCGACCAGACCGTCCTTTCCATTGCCCCGTCCGCGCCCATATCGGAGGCTGTTGCGCTGCTTGCTGAAAAGCGGATCGGTGCTTTGCCTGTCGTCAAAGATGGCGAAGTGGTGGGCATTTTTTCCGAACGCGATGTGATTTACGGCCTCGCCCGCGAAGGCGATGCAATGATGGCGCGACCAGTGGGTGATATGATGACGTCGCCTGCGATCACCGTTGAGATGGATACGCCTGTGCTGACCGCCCTTTCGATGATGTCTCGCCGCCGCATCCGCCATTTGCCTGTGGTTGATGGCGGGGCGCTGGGGGGCTTTGTGTCCATCGGTGATCTCGTCAAATATCGGATCGATCGGATCGAGGCCGAAGCCGCTGCCATGCGGGACTATATTCAGATGGCGTAGCAGCCCTTGCACTTGCGGCCCTTCGCGTTAGCATGACCCCACATCCGTTAAGGGAGGGGCGCAACAGATGCGGCACATCGCGATTATAGGGTCAGGCCCTGCAGGATATTATACCGCAGAGGCCGCGCAGAAGAAATTTGGCGATGATGTGCGCGTTGATATCTTAGACCGGCTCCCTGTTCCTTATGGCTTGATCCGCTTTGGCGTGGCGCCCGACCATCAATCGATCAAGGGCGTCTATAAACGCTATGAAGCCACCAACCTCAGCGAGAATGTCCGCTTCGTCGGCAATGTGACGGTGGGTAAGGATATCAGTATCGCGGAGCTTCAAGGGCTTTATGATGCTGTAGTGCTCGCAACCGGAGCGCCTGATGATCGCGCGCTTGGCATCCCCGGCGATACGATGGACGGCGTGATTGGCTCAGCAGCCTTTGTAGGCTGGTATAATGGCCATCCCGATTTTGCGGACCTTCAGCCCAATTTGGCGGCGCGTGGCGCCGTGATTGTTGGCAATGGTAATGTCGCGCTTGATGTCGCAAGGATCCTCGCCAAGACCCGTGCCGAATTTGAAGGCGCGGATATTGTTGCCCATGCGCTTGATCATCTCGACACGTCAGAGATTAGGCGCATCACGATCCTTGGACGGCGCGGTCCCCATCAAATCGCGATGACGCCGAAGGAGTTGGGAGAGCTCGGACATTTGGAACGGGCGACGCCGACGGTCGATGCTCGCGATTTACCGCCCGAAGGCGATGATGCCCTGCTGGAACCTGGCATGCGAAAATCCGTCACCCATTTGCGAGACTTTGCCAGCCGCACCGAACCTGCGCATCACATCGCCATCGACTTTGATTTCTTCGCCATGCCCGTTGCAATTGAAGGCGATGGCAAGGTGGAGCGGATCATTGTTGAGCGCACCATGCTTGATGCGGAGCTCCGTTCAGTGGGTACCGGTGAACAATATGTCATCCCGTGTGGCCTTGTGATCGCATGCATTGGATATAAGACGCCGCCGATTGAAGGCGTGCCTTATGAACATGGCCGAGGCCGCTTCGCCAATGTCGATAGCCGCATCTTGCCCGGCCTCTATTGCGTCGGATGGGCCCGGCGGGGACCTTCCGGCACCATCGGCACCAATCGTCCCGATGGCTTTGCTGTCGTTGATGCCATTGCCGAAGATGCAAGCGGCGGATTGGGCAAGGCGGGTCGGGCAGGCCTGGATGAATTGCTGAGCGCACGCGGCGTTGAGATCAGGACCTTCCGCGATTGGAAGAAGATCGAACAAGCCGAAATCGACAACGCCCGTGACGGCGCACCGCGTGAGAAATTCGTCAGCGTCGAAGCCATGATGGCGGCAGGGCGGTGAGGCTCAACGCGATCTTGAAAGGACGGCTTTGCGCCGTTATGGGCGCAACTCTGCCTTCATCGGGATGCAGTCCCGAAATTCGCGTCGGGGAGTAGCTCAGCCTGGTAGAGCACTGTCTTCGGGAGGCAGGGGCCGGAGGTTCGAATCCTCTCTCCCCGACCAGTTTGATTTCCTGACCGTCCGGGGGATGGTTTAAAAAAGAGGCTCAAATCGGAAGATTAAGATACCGTCCGGGGGACGGTATGGCAATCAAGCTCCTCACCCAGCCACCTTAAAAACCCACGGATTTCTGCCGAACTTCACAGTGAATTCCAGTTGGGGAGATGCTTTCTTCCCTCCGATCTCCCGCTTCGCCTGACTGGATGTGTAGAGCAGGCCCTCGATCCGTCCAAACCCACGCAAAACTGCGCAAGGTAACAGTGAATTGGCGGAGAGAGACTGATTTTGCGGACCGGCTGCTTCGCTTGCCACCCCGTCATGGCGACGCCGCTGAAAGGTGCACGAAACCCATGCAAAACTGCCGAACTTCACAGTAAGAACAGGGTTGTTTGTTGGAATGAGGGCGTGTTGTGAAGCGAAGGTCAGGGCAGGGGAGGCAGAGAGTATGGTGAAGGTTGAGGTCATGCGCCACCTAGAACATAATAGGCCTAAAATGTCAATAGAAACGGAGATTTGGAGAGAAATGGTTCGATCAACTCCGTCATCTTAACCCGTCATGCCGAATTGATGCGCTGTCGTTCAAATTAAATGCATTTAGTAAACTAGCACCGTAAGTCTGGCACCGTAAGTCTAAAAGTCTAAGTCCGAAAAGCTCCAGAATAGAAGTGAATCTAAAACCTTCCGCAACGTCATATTCGGGCTCCAAAATCATCAATGTCAATAGAAAGGCAAGGAAATTTGCTATTAGGAGATGATTCTCTCGCAAAACTTCTATGTGATCCGATATACCTACCGCAATATATTTTATCTTTTGAATAAAACAAACAGACCCTATCATATTTATCGATATAATAATTTCCCTTTATACTCTTATATTTGGTTTTATCCCAATGATGACCTTCAAATTCAACAAACGTTCCATCTTTATAAAATGAAATACCAGACTCTCGGTTAAAGCCCCGATGAATTTTATTGTTTACAACATATTTCAACAGTTCTTTGCGTTTTAGCACTTTCCCAGGGCAGGCTTGCTTTCCCGCTTGGATGGCAGCTATGTCGTTTCGTTCTCGAAGCTCATTCGCAGCCTTGAGCTTCTCAGCCTCCTGCTTTTTCATTTCAGCAGCTTCTATATCTCGGCTATCCGCATTTGGAGTTGTGCTGGTGTCACAACCGGGCAACACCATACAGACTGCAAGAAAAATCAGCTTCCTCACGCCACCATCTCCCATCCAGCAAAAATGAATGTCGCCTTGCGCCATGCGCTATTGTCATTGGAATTGCGGTGCCAGTTTACTAAATACACTAAAGTCCTTCCCCCTTTTCAGCCCACACTGTTGCGGTCTCAGCGCTCGTCTGGCCTGAGCCTCCAGCTCCTTCAGCCACGCCTCGTCCCAAACGGGTCCAACGATTCAAATGATCCAACCAACCGGGCGCCTCACAGTCTCGGCTTCGCGAGGGGCTGCTATGCACCAACAAAAGAGCTGAGTATGGGAAACCCCCGGAATGGTGGGCGTAGCAAGGATTGAACTTGCGACCCCTACGATGTCAACATAGTGCTCTACCACTGAGCTATACGCCCATTCCGGAAGCAGGGCCTTTAGCGAAGGCCCCTTCAGCTTGCAACCCTGTGTTGCACGCTGTCAGTCAGCGTTTAATTCAGGCCAGAACGCGTTGCCGTTTGGAAGACGCGGTCTACCTCCATCACCAGATCCTTCAGGTGGAAAGGCTTGGACAAGACCTTGGCATTGGGCATTTGCTGGCCAGCGCGCAATGTGACCGCTGAGAAGCCGGTGATGAACATCACGCGCATGTCTGGCGCGATCAGGGCCGCCTTCTGCGCCAATTCAATGCCATCCATTTCCGGCATGACAATGTCGGTGAGCAGCAGATCGAATCGTTCGCCCGCAACCAACATGTCATGCGCTGCGGTGCCGCGATCCACACTGACAACACCATAGCCTGACCGGATCAACGCCCGTTCAAGGTAAAGGCGCATCGCCTCTTCATCTTCTGCCAGCAAAATGCGGATCATTGGTCTCTTTCTTCACTCAACACAGCGACTTTTGCTGTGCCCAAAGAGAGCCTTAGCATCTAAATCCTAAAATTTTCCAGCATTGCGAGACACAGCTTGGCTCGTTACCTCTTCCCTATGCCAGATTCGCCGAGGCTCTTGGGGCCATCCCGCATTTCTTCCCCTGTTTTCATCGCAGTGCCGCATGCAGGGAGGGTCTATCCTGACGAGCTTGGGGCCTTGTCCCGACTTTCCAATCATGACCTTTCCATCCTTGAGGATCGGCATGCGGACGCTTTGGTAGAAGCCGCATTGGCATCAGGCCATCATGCGCTGGTCGCTGACACAGCTCGGGCCTGGATTGATCTCAACCGGGCAGAAGATGAGTTGGACAGCGTTTGGATCGCCACCAAAGATCGCGCCCTTGTCCCGACCCGATCCACCGCCAAAGTGCGCGGCGGGCTTGGCGTGATCCCGACCCGTCTGGCGGCCGCAGGAGAGATTTGGCGACAGCCACTTACAGCCGCTGATGTGCAGCGCCGCATAGATGAGCATCACCGCCCCTATCATCATGCTGTGCGAGAGGCCCTCCACCAGCGACGGCAGATGTTCGGCGCGGCGCTGTTGATTGATCTTCACAGCATGCCGCCAGTGCGGAGCGAAAAGGGGGAGTCGCCGCCGCATATCGTGATCGGCGACTTATTCCGCCGGTCTGCCGATCCGGACTTGGTCGATCTCGTCCGCGCCGAATGCGAAGCGGCGGGGTTCGTGACCGCCTATAATGTGCCTTATGCTGGCGGCGCGACATTGGAACGGCACAGCCGCCCCGCGCAGGGCCTTCATGCCATCCAGGTGGAGATTGACCGGCGACTCTATCTCGACTCGGCATCAAAGGAACATGGCGCTGGCCTGCCTGCGATGATGCAATTTGTCCGGCGGTTGGCCGATGTCTTGCGACAGGCTTTGTTGGATCAAGCCATGCCGATGGCGGCAGAATAGCGCAAAAAAATGCCGCTCTGTGTATATGCACAGAGCGGCCAAGGTTCAGGGAGGAAACACGCACCGAAGTGCGCGCTTGAGGCGGCGACGCGAAAGGGGGGCACGCATCAACGCCTCACGCTTGGATATAGGCGACTCCGTTCATCCTTTCAAGAGCACATAAAAAGGGCCCCGGTTTCCCGAGGCCCTTCCTAAACGCAAAGCGCTTGATCGTTATGCGGCGGCAGGCGCGTCAGCTGGCGCTGGCATTTTACCTTGCTGCACTTGCCGGCCGAAAATGTCGCGCATCAATGCAAGCGAGAAAAGATGCGCATGAACCAACGGCAAAAGCCCTGATTTCATGAAGTTACGGAGCTTGTCGCCCTTTAGTTCGCGCAGCTTTTCTTCGTTGATCATCTGGAAGCCACGATAGATGAACGGCTGTTCCGCGCCGTCTGGCTGAATGGACACTTCGCCATCCATGAGCAGCTTGGCATCGGTCAATTCTTTCATGAACGCGGTTGTGCGCTGACCCGCTTGTTCAAACTGTTCACAGAATTGAAGAATGGCCTGAGTCGCGTCGGTGGGTTTGCCTTCTGGTGTGAACAGCGGCTCGCCTTCTTCAAATTCGCCGAGCGTATCGCCCGTTGGATCGAAGCAAAGCGACAATTCGTCTGAATCGTCGCGGAGGCGCGCAAGAAGGAAAGGATAACGACGGATATAGGCAGGAACATAAGTCTCGCCGATCAGCTTGCCTTCATCGTCGATGAAGGTGTTTACGCCTTCATTCAGGCCCATCAGCGCAAGCGGAACGGGCGTTTCGCCTGCCGAAAAGATGATGGGGTAAAAACGTTGAGCCGAAGCAAATTCGTCAATCGTCAGCGGAATGGCATGATGCTTGGACAAGAATGGCGCTGAATCAGACGGGCGGGCCTTCCATTTGCCATGTTCTACGGATGACAAAGGCCGCAAATCACTGAACAGTAGCGGCAGATTGGCTTCGGGTGGCGCACTCGCCATTGGGATTCTCCTCAAGAAAAAATTTGCCCGCCTCTATGCGGGGCACCGTCAAGACGCAAGCCTGTCCTGAGCTTCGCCTAAGGGCGGAACAAGCTTTCCCGGGTTCATGAGGCCTTGGGGATCAAGCCCAGCCTTGATCGAGCGCAAAGCAGACAGGCGCGCCGACGATGAAAGACGCGCAAATTCATCCAGCTTCATCTGGCCAATGCCGTGCTCAGCCGAGATAGAGCCGCCCATTGCCGTCACCAGATCATAGACCATGGCGGTGATCGGCTTGCCTTGGGATTTACGCCATGCGGCGGCATCGACGCCAGCAGGGGCCCGCACATGGAAATGAATATTGCCATCGCCCAAATGGCCATAGCCGCTTGCCGAAACGCCTGGGAAAGCCGCATTTATCGCTGTAGTAGCTTGATCCAGGAACGTTGGCATATCGTCCACGCGGACAGAAACATCATGCTGGACGGCCGGACCATTCGCGCGTTCGGCAGCAGAGATGGCTTCACGCAGCTTCCAAAAGGCATCCGACTGGTTGCCATTTTGGGCAATGGTTGCATCTGTCGCGAGGCCTTGTTCCAGCGCCGCGCCACACAGCGCCTCCAAATGCGCGCTCGCGTCCGCGCCAGCATAGTCAATCAGCACATGCCAAGGCGCGGGCGATCCCAACGGCAATCGCGCGCCGGGAATATGTGTTTCTACAAGCGCCAACGAATCGGCTGGCATTAACTCAAAGCTCTCAATCGCGTCGCCGCTTTCTTCTTCCAAAAAGCGGAGCAAGCGAAGCGCGGCGGCTGGATCGCTGACGCCTAGCCATCCTGTCGCCTTGTCTGCAGGCATTGGGTAAAGCCGAAGCGTCGCCGCAGTGATAATCCCTAGCGTTCCTTCTGATCCCACCAGAAGCTGGCTCAAATCATAGCCGCGCGTTTCCTTCTTTAGGGCCGTCAGCCCATCGAAGATCGAACCATCGGGGAGCACAGCCTCCACACCCAGCACCAATTTCCGCATGGTTCCAAAACGCAGCACTTGCGTGCCGCCTGCATTGGTTGCGCATAGCCCACCAATCGTGGCTGAACCCTTTGCGCCCAAGGACAGAGGAAAACGGCGCCCGGCCGTTTCCGCTGCATCGTGAAAGGCCGATAGGATCACACCCGCCTCTGCCACAGCCTCATTGGCACCCACGTCAATCGACCGCACCCGGTTCATCCGCCGCAAAGACAAGATGATCGCTGAACCATTCATGGGCGGAGTCGCCCCGCCCACCATCGACGTGTTGCCCCCTTGCGGCACAAGCGCGATTCGCTCTTTGGCTGCCAACTTCACACATGCTGCAACTTGTTCGGTCGTCTCTGGCAAGAGAATCGCTGCGGCGACGCCCTGGTAAAGCCCGCGCCAATCGGAGAGCCAAGGCGCTATCAAATCTTGATCGGTGATAACGCCCTTTGGGCCCAAAATGTCCCAAAATTGCGCAATCGTCGTTGGATTAACAATTTTCATAATGTAACCGATTAAAGGCAATGCGTGGCTTCTGCCAAGTTAATCCTATGTTCAATCCGCAGGGAGCAGATCGGCGATCGAAATGGTGGGTAAATCGTGAGCCTTACTGTGCTGGTTCTTCTTGCGTCCGCATCCGTCGCGCAGCGCCCCGTCATGCTTGCGCAAGTTCAGGTTGAACAGAAAAAGATTGTTCGCATTCGCCCGATACAGCAGCAGGCGCAAACGGTCCCCGCGCAACGGATCAGGTGGGAAGAGAAACGAGGGCCGAAATGCCTTCAAGTTTCCACCCTTGCTGGGGCAACGGTTTCTAGCCCTGACAGTATTGATCTTTACGTCCGTGGCGGCCAGCGCCTCCGCGCCAAGCTTGAAAAAGGCTGTCCCTCGATTGAGTTTTACTCCGGCTTTTACATGAAACGCTCGCTAGATGGCCGCGTCTGCCAAGGCCGCGATCAAATCCATTCGCGATCTGGTGGCGAATGCAAGATTGAGAAATTCAGAACGCTGGTTGTGGCGAAGTAAGTTAACACTTCCCGATACCCCCGCTCAGGCTGAGCTT
>DLOX01000226.1:0-2403 GCA_002478575.1 Sphingomonadales bacterium UBA7473
CGGTTGTGGTGGCGGGGCGGGTTCGGTTCGGTTCCATCTTCGGGGCAACGACTTTCAGCTTGCCACCTTCGCGGCGCTTCTATTCGGGCGGCGGCGGATCGGTGCGCGGCTATGGCTATCAGTTGATTGGCCCGCGCGATGGCTTCAACGATCCGGTCGGTGGGCGGAGCTTAGCGGAGTTCGCGCTAGAGGCTCGGGTGCGCATTGGTGATTTCGGCGTTGTGCCTTTCGTCGACGGCGGGAGCATTTATGACAGTCGCATCCCCAAACTCTCTGACTTCCGCTTTGGGGCGGGCATTGGAGCACGTTACTATAGCAGCTTCGGCCCGATCCGGCTGGACGTCGCGACCCCCATTAACCCGCGCCCCGGCGATCCGCGCGTGACTTTGTTCGTGTCTTTGGGGCAAGCCTTTTGAGGCTCTGGGCGAAACGGATCGGCTGGGCGCTGCTGGGCTTGCTGTTGTTGGTGGGGGCAGCACTGCTCCTCGCCGATACATCGTGGGGCCATCGCCAGATCATCGCGCAAGTCGAAGGCCTCTCGCCCAAATCCGGCCTGAAGATCGGGATCGGCGAGATCGAAGGCAGCATCTATGGCGAAAGCCGCTTGAAGGATGTTGTGCTGAGCGATCCCAAGGGCGCGTTCCTTCGCATTCCTGAAGCGGAGCTCAATTGGTCGCCCTTTAGCTGGTGGAACAACAGGTTGGACATGGAAAGCCTGACCGCAAAACAAGCCAATTTGCTGAAGCTTCCGAAGTTCAATCCTTCTGACCGCAAAGGCCCGATCCTTCCCGATTTTGACATCCGCATCGGGAGACTCGCGATTGAGCGGCTGGACATCGCGGCGGGCGTTGCGGGTGCTGCCCGAACAGGTCGTCTTGAAGGCAAGGCGGAGGTGGCCAAGGGCAGGGCGGATATCGACCTGAAGGTTGATGCCGCCCAGGGCGATGATGTGCAGTTGCGGCTGATGGCGCGCCCCGATACTAATCAGTTTGATCTGGACGGCGTTTTGAACGCACCTGCTGGCGGTGTGTTTGCGCAATTGCTTGGCACGAGCAAAACGGTCGAAGCGAAAGTCGGTGGCAGCGGCACTTGGTCGCGCTGGTCAGGCAATCTGAATGCTTCGCTTGGCGGAACCCAAATCGTGCGCGCCACAGTGCAGGCCAATCAAGGAGAGTTTGGGCTGGAGGGTGCGACTTTTCTCGCGTCCATCACCAAAGGCAAGGTACAGCGTCTGGCGGGCGAGCGCACCATCTTTTCGGGCAAAGCGAGGCTTGCGGATCGGCGGCTGACGGGTGCACTGACTGTCAGTTCAGCGGCGCTGGCCATTGATGGCCGTGGCACGCTTGATCTGGGCGACAATCGCTTTGACGGTGTGTTGATCAATGCCCGCTTGCTCCAACCGCCTGCGCTCTTCCCGAATATGACCGGGCGTGATGTGCGATTGGCGGCGCGGCTGAATGGGCCCTTTCGCTCGGCTGCCTTTGACTATCTTCTGACATCGCCTTCGGTCGCGTTCGGCCCGACGGGGTTGGAGGAGGTGCGAGCCTCAGGCCAGGGTCGCTGGTCCGCCGCTCCGGTGATTGTGCCTATTCGCTTGACCGCCAAGCGCATCACGGGGGTTGGCGATGTCGCAGGCGGCATCCTTGCCAATGCCAAGGCAGAAGGTCTCCTCCGCGTGACAGCGGCCAGCATCACCGGCGATGGCATTAATTTCACCTCTGACAAATTGTCAGGCAAGCTGCGGCTGTTTGTTGATTTGAAAACCGGCGTTTATGACGTAGGCCTCGCCGCCCAATTGCTCAGCTACTTCATTCCGGGTCTGGGCATCGTGGATGTCAAAAGCGATCTGAAGGCGATCCCTGACCAATCGACCGGCAAAGTCCGGGTGCTGGGGACAGCAGAGGCGCGGGTGCGGCGCTTTGACAGTGTCTTCTTCCAATCTTTGGCGGGCGGCTTGCCCGTGCTGACGACCGCTCTCGAGCGGATGGCGGATGGATCGCTGCACTTTTTCAACATGCGGATCACAGCGCCGAAAATCAGTTTTGCTGGCAGCGGCTTGCGGCGGCCAGATGGCACCCTGCTGATCGATGGCGCTGGGCAGCAAAGCGTCTACGGCCCTTTCCGCCTTGGCCTAGATGGCATGATCGATCGCCCCAATATTGATTTGGTTTTGGCACGGCCCGCGGACGCCCTTGGCTTGGCCAACGTTAATGTGAAGCTTGATCCGAGCGCTACTGGGTTCAGCTTTGTGTCAAACGGCGGATCAACCTTGGGGCGCTTCACAGGCTCTGGCAATTTGCTGCTGAGCCGGGAAACCTCGCCTGTCGTGGCCTTTGACGCCTTGAATGTGTCCGGGGTAAAAGCGGCGGGGCGTCTCACTGTGGATCGCGGCGCGCTTGCTGC
>DLOX01000226.1:2441-7073 GCA_002478575.1 Sphingomonadales bacterium UBA7473
CGCGCTTGCTGGGCAGCTGCAATTACTGGGCGGGGGCCTAACCGGCAGCTTGGCCTTTGTGCCTTATCAAGGCGGACAGCAAATTGATGCCAATGTCACGATGCGCGATGCCCGCTTTGAGGGGCCGCCCGTCCTTCAGGCGCGGCGCGGGCAATTTGAAGGCGTGATCCGCTTGGCAAATGGTCGCACCAGCGTTGATGGCACCTTCACCGGCCAAGGTTTGGCGCGCGGCGATTTCGTGCTGGCGCGGCTCGCGGCCAATGTCCGGTTGGTCAATGGCATTGGCGAAGTCCGCGCTTCGCTGGCCGGATCTCGCGGCCGCAGCTTTGATCTCCAAACCGTTGTGCGGGTGGGTGACGGACGGTTGGAGCTGGTGGGCTCAGGCACGATCGATCGCCGCCCCATGGCCCTCGCAGATGGCACGACGTTGACCCGCACTGCAGAAGGCTGGCGGCTATCCCCAACCGAGCTAAGCTTCGCGGGCGGCAAGGCGCGCGTCTCAGGCCTGTTTGGCGAGCGCAGCACCGCGCTCGACGCAAGCCTTCAGCAGATGCCGCTTGCGATTGCAGACATAGTCTCGCCGGGGCTGGGCTTGGGCGGGGTCGCCAATGGCAAGCTCTCTTATGCGCTCCCCGCCAATGGCACACCAACGGGCAGGGCGGACTTGAAGATCAAAGGCCTTACGCGCTCTGGCTTGGTCTTGTCCTCGCTCCCCATAGATATGGGCTTGGCGGCGACTTTGAATGGCACAAACGCGGGCGTGCGGATGATCGCGGTTGCAGGCGGCAAGGAAATTGGGCGGGCCCAGGCAAGATTGACCGGGCGGACCAGCGGCGGCCTGATCGAGCGTTTTGCCGACGCGCAGCTCTTTGGCCAGATTCGCTATAACGGCGGGGCGGATGCCCTCTGGCGCTTGAGCGGCGTGGAGACGTTGGACGTTGCCGGGCCGATTGCTTTGGGGGCAGATGTAACAGGTCGAGTGAATGATCCGATCATCCGGGGGAGTCTCCGCACCAGCAATGCGCGGATCGAAAGCCCGGCGACGGGCATGGTGCTCACCGGCGTCGCCGCGACGGGCCGCTTTGGTCAAGACTCGAAACTGGTCTTTGACAATTTCTCGGCCACCGCAGGCAAGGACGGGCGGATCAGCGGATCAGGCGTGGTGGATCTGGCGTCTGCACGCGGCTTTGCCATTTCGCTTTCGATCCAAGCCGAAAATGCGTCCCTGCTCGCTCGCGATGATGTCGCAGCGACAGTGACTGGCCCGTTGCAAATCCGGTCAGACGGCGGCGAAGGGATCATCTCCGGCGATGTGATCCTGAACAGAGGCCGCTTCCGTTTGGGCCGGGTGACGGCTGCCCAATCCTTGCCGCGCCTCAAAGTGCGAGAGATTAACGGCCGGGCTGATGAGGTTGTTGCTGCTCGCGCCGTGATGCCCTGGCGATTGGCGCTGAAGGCCAAAGCGCCCAGCCGCTTCATGGTCACAGGGCTGGGCTTGGACAGCGAATGGCAGGCGGACCTCAATATCGGCGGCACGCCCTATGCGCCGACGATCACGGGCCGAGCCGATCTGCTCCGGGGCGATTATGAATTTGCCGGACGCCGCTTTGGCGTGACGCGTGGGGCCATTCGCTTCCAAGGCGAAAACCCGCCAGACCCAGCGCTAGATATTCAGGCCGAAGGATCCACCCAAGGCCTCAGCGCCACGATCCGCGTCACAGGCTCGGGTCAAAAGCCCCAAATCCGCTTTGCCAGTACGCCGTCTTTGCCGGAGGATGAGCTCTTGTCTCGGCTGTTGTTCGGCACCTCCATCTCAAACCTGTCCGCGCCGGAAGCTGTGCAATTGGCAGCAGCAGTTGCTTCGCTCAGAGATGGCGGCAATGGCCTCAACCCCATTAATGCGCTGCGCAACGCGATTGGCCTTGATCGCCTCCGCATCCTGCCTGCCGATACGGTGACGGGCCAAGGCACGTCAGTCGCCGCTGGCAAATATCTATCCCGCCGCGCCTATGTGGAGATTGTGACCGATGGAGCGGGCTATTCCGCGACCAATGCGGAGTTCCAAGTCTCGCGCTTCCTGTCGATCTTAGGGTCTATCTCGACGATTGGGCGGCAGCGGGCCTCGATTAGGATTTCGAAGGATTATTGATGGTGAATCACATCACAATGTGATTTTCTGTCAAAAACCACTCACTCTCACTATCGAAATTGATCAAAATCACATTGTAATGTGATTCATTCCCTTGACCATCACAGCGGAATGTGAAATTTTAAGATCATGTCAAACACTATGATCGAAAAAGTCCGCCGCCTCGTTGTTGAAGGTGGCATGTCCAAATCGGGCCTTGCGCGAGCCGCTGGTCTCCATGCCAATACGCTCCGCGAGCTGGAAGATCCGGAATGGAACCCGACGGCTGAAACGCTCGGCAAGTTGGAGCGGTTCCTCTTCGCCAATGAAGATTCGCCAGCGCTTGTGCCGATCGAAGAGATTATCGAGGAAGCGCGCAACGGCCGCATGTTCATCCTCGTCGATGATGAAGATCGGGAGAATGAAGGCGATCTGGTCATTCCAGCGCAAATGGCGACGCCCGATGCCATCAACTTCATGGCGACGCATGGCCGCGGCCTCATCTGCTTGACGCTCACCAAATCCCGCGTCGATCAATTGGGCCTCGAACTGATGAGCCGTGCCAATGGCACGCGTCATGAAACCGCCTTCACGACTTCGATTGAGGCGCTTGAGGGCGTCACCACCGGGATCAGTGCGGCTGACCGCGCACGCACCGTCTCCGTGGCGATTGATGCGTCCAAAGGCAAAGCGGATATCGTCACGCCGGGCCATGTCTTCCCTCTGATCGCTCGGGATGGCGGCGTGTTGGTGCGGGCAGGCCATACCGAAGCTGCTGTTGATATTTCGCGGCTTGCGGGCCTTAATCCTTCGGGCGTGATCTGTGAGATCATGAAGGATGATGGCACGATGGCGCGGATGGATGATCTCGTCGGCTTCGCCCGGATGCACAATCTGAAGATGGGGACGATCCGCGATCTGATCGAATATCGCCGCAAGCATGACCATCTGGTCGAGTGCGTGTCAGAGGCACCCTTTGTGTCTGACTATGGCGGCGATTGGATCGCCAAATCCTATCGCAACAAGGTCGATGGATCCGTCAATATTGTGCTCCAGAAGGGCAAGATTATCGAAGGCGAACCGACCCTTGTTCGCATGCATGGCATTTCTATCTTCTCCGATCTGCTCGGCCAGCCCGGGCCAAGGAAGCGCATTTTGCAGCGCGCGATGGGTGAGATTGGTAAGGCCGGAAGCGGCGTGATCGTGCTCCTGATGCCGGCTGAGCCAGAGGCGCTGGTCCGTGAACTGGGGAGCCTCAAGGGCTTCAAGCCTGAGATGGATTTGCGAGCCTATGGGATTGGCGCGCAAATCCTGTCTGACCTTGGTATTCACGACATGATCTTGCTCACCAATGCGCATCGTAATGTGGTAGGGCTCGATGGTTACGGCATCAATATTGTGGGCGAGCGCCCGATTTCGGAGGCTTAAGCGATGGCAAAATTCCTTATCGTCGAAGCCCGCTTCTATGATCATTTGAACGACATGCTGGTCGAAGGCGCAACGGAGGCGCTGGAGGCTGAGGGCCATCAGGTCGACGTCGTCACTGTCCCCGGGGCGCTTGAGATCCCCGGCACAATCGCAATGGCCGCCGAATATTATGACGGCTTTGTCGCGATTGGCGTCGTAATTCGCGGGGAAACCTATCATTTTGAGATTGTGGCAGGCGAAAGCGCGCGGGGCATCATGGCGCTCACCATGGATGGTATCGCGATTGGCAATGGCATTTTGACGGTGGAGAATGAAGCGCAAGCCATCGTCCGCGCGGACCCGACGCAAAAGGATAAGGGTGGCGAAGCGGCAAAGGCTGCGATAGCATTGCTGAGCTTGCGCAAGAAATATGGAGGCTAAACAGCCATGACCACCCCTGCCGGACGTTATCGCGTGGAAGAGCGAGACCGGCGGCTGGTCACCATTGATACCCTGACGGGCCAAGAAATTGGCGGGATTGGGATGAAATCCTCTGCGACGGGCTTGTTGGAAGCGCCTCGGCCTATGTCCTTCCCGAAGGAGGCCCCTCGTGCCGCTGCGCCACCACGGTCGGCATTGGCGCCTATTGCCTCTGCACCGCCTAGCATTGCGCCACGCCAAGGCGAGCCTGCCGACTGGACAACCACACTTGCGGGCCTTTCGCCTGGCGCTCAGGTGGAGGCTGGTGGCACTATCCTTCTTTCTACCAAAGACTGGTATGATGAAGCGGGCGAGCGCACTGTTAGGCTCAGCGCCCAAGGCAAGGGGCGGCTTGGCAATTTGATGGGAGCGCTGATTGCGCTTGGCTTCTTCCTCATCCTCTTTCTGATTTGGGGTGACATCTTCTTTGCGATGGCGATGATCTTCATCGTGCTGAGGGCCGGGAAAACGGTGCTGACGCCAGTCTATCGGTCGATCATTGCGGATGCGGTTGAGGTTTAGGGACCACCGCCAGAACTGCCATCCACCCCGCTCAGGCTGAGCTTGACGAAGCCCGTTTCCACACCTCCAAGCAAGGGCTTCGTCAAGCTCAGCCT
>DLOX01000224.1 GCA_002478575.1 Sphingomonadales bacterium UBA7473
GCTTCCCAAAGGCCAGGCCGCCCAGCCAATTCCCAAAGGTCATGGGAATGAACAAGGCCAAGGCAAGCCAGAAGCTTGACATGTCTGCGATTTGCAATGCCAAAGTTGCAAGCGTGCCCGCTGTCGCGGTGATGAAGAACACCAGCATCATCGATGCCCGCGCTTGCATGGGGGCGAAACTGTCTCGCAAGTAAAAGGGTATAACCGGCGGCCCTGGCATGGCTGCAAAGCCCGTCAAAATGCCCGATGCCATGCCCACGCTGACTTGCGCTGACCGTCCTGGCACGGTCGATGATTTCTTGGCCAAGATGACGAGCAGGAACGCCCCAATGGCGATCAAAGCAATCATCAAACGTGCAACATCAGGCGAAGTATTGGCCAGCGCCCAAACCCCCAAAGGCGTCGTCGCAAAGGCCACGCCTCCAATCAGCAAGGCGCTGGGCCGATGTGCGTCCGCTAGGATCGTCTTAATCCCGACCGGCCCGATCAAGAACTGAAGAAAGATCGCAAGCGTCACAGCTTCGCCCGGCTTGATGATCATGCCGAGCAAAGGAACCAAGATGATCGCCATCCCAAAGCCGGTCAGCCCGCGGATCGCAGCCGCGCCGAATGTCATGGCGGCGGCAAGCGCGAAGAGGGCTGGGGTGAGGCCGGTGAAGTCTTGGATGATCGTCACGCTGGCATCAAAGCTTCAACGCCCTCTCGCTTTGCAATTACCAATAAATCTTCGTCAAATGTAACAAAAGTGAGATTTTTCGAAGCACAAAGCGTGAGGTGGATGGCATCCGGCATCAGCAGCTTCGGGCTTGGTTTCGCAACGACCCTTGAGGCGATCTCAACATGCTCATCATAAATTCTGGAGCAAGTAGCAGCATTTTCCAACCATTCACTCGCAAGCTCACGAATGGCTTGTGCTTGTTCTTCGTCAAACTCACCCATTCGCACAAGGCGAGAGATAGCTGAGTTAAATTCGCCTGCGACCAAATGGCTATAGTGAAATTCGCGCCTTTTTGCTCTTGCCCAGTCATTGACGATCGGAGAATTTGCTTCAGGTACAAACAGAGGCGTTAGTACGGATGTGTCAAGATAGAAACTCAATGGTCATAGTCCGCTTGATCCAGTTTCTTGATTTGGGCGTATGATAGCGAAGGCTTTGGCAAGGCTTCTCGGCGCTTTTGGAGCCTATCCAGCCATTCGACTTGTTCGCGCATCTGAACGTCATGGGAAGGACTAGTGTCCCTAACGACAGACAGTGCCACGGCAGGCTTGCCATGCCGCGTGATCACCACTTCCTCGCCCGCCAGCGCTTTGTCGATCAGGCTCGACAGATTATCACGAGTCTTGGCAACGCTGTAATAAGGCATCATCTTATCCTTCGCGGAAAATATAGCCATAATTTCTTGTTATGTCCATAATTGATCGACAGTGAGCTAAGCCACGTTGCCTCTCCAAATCGACCAAAGCGTGATGCAATGGAACAACGCAATGCCCAAGTTCGCGGTAACGACCGGATTGGCAAGCGTTCCCACTGTGAACGGCGTTGTCACTTTGTAGATGATCTGCACCAGCAACAAAGCCGCCACCATCGCCGGAATGGGCTTGGCCAAAAGACCCATCGAGCAGATGAGGATCGCCAAATAGACCGACAGCAATATCCCGCGAGCGGGCGTATCCGCACCATAGGCAGACAGCGTCCAATCTGCCTTTGACAACAGTCCAAAGCAAACCGGCACGAGGACAAGGATATTCAAACTCAGCGAGGCGAGGATGAGTATCCGCATCGATCAGTCCCGCAAATCCGGCGGTGTAGCTTCGGCCTTCAACATCGCGATGGCTTCGTCCAGCGTCATGATCCGCTGGCCCTCTTGGCCCAATGTCCGGATCGCAACTTTGCCTTCTTCGGCTTCGCGTTTGCCAACGACAAGGAGATGCGGGACCTTGGCGAGCGAATGTTCGCGGACCTTATAGTTGATTTTCTCGTTGCGCAGATCGCTTTCGACGCGGATGCCCGCAGCGCTGAGTGCCGCAGTCGCTTGCTCCGCATAGTCATCGGCTTCTGATGTGATCGTGGCGACAACGGCCTGTACGGGCGCCAGCCATGTTGGGAAGCGCCCGGCATATTCTTCAATCAAGATACCAAGGAACCGCTCATAGGTGCCGAAAATGGCGCGATGGAGCATGACGGGGCGATGCTTGCCGCCATCTTCACCGATATAGCTTGCGTCAAGCCGCTCTGGCAGCACACGATCCGATTGGAGCGTGCCCACCTGCCAGGTGCGTCCAATCGCGTCGGTCAAATGCCATTCAAGCTTAGGCGCGTAGAAAGCGCCTTCGCCGGGCAATTCTTCCCAGCCATAGTCCTCCGTGGCCAGCCCCGCATTGACGACGGCGTCGCGAAGCTCATTTTCGGCTTTGTCCCAATCTTCATCACTGCCGAACCGCTTTTCAGGGCGCAGCGCTAGCTTGATCGCATATTTGAAGCCGAAATCCCGATAGACCCGATCAACCAGCGCGCAGAAAGAGCGGACCTCATCGACGACTTGATCTTCCCGGCAGAAGATATGGCCATCATCTTGCGTCAATTGCCGCACGCGCATGATGCCATGGAGCGCGCCATGGGCTTCATTGCGGTGGCAGCAGCCATTTTCCACGAGCCGCAGCGGCAGATCGCGATAGGATTTAATGCCCTGCCGGAAGATCATGATATGCGCCGGGCAGTTCATCGGCT
>DLOX01000044.1 GCA_002478575.1 Sphingomonadales bacterium UBA7473
GATTTCCAGCCAGCGAGTAGGATCAAGCAGTGAGGCATGGGTCCCGGATCAAGTCCGGGACGACGGCGGTGGATTTAGCCCCGCCGCCACTTCACCCATAAGTGCTTTGCCAGCATCAAAGGCGGCATCCTTAGCCAATGGGATCGCACATAGAAGGCCAGCCTTAAAATGGGACGCGTTTCCCGTCCCCAGCCATCGCGCGCCAGCAGCCGCCCGATGTAAAACACATCGCCGGGGCGGGCTTTCCATGCCAGACCGGGATGGACCGGCGTCCCATAAAGATGATGGGTGAGGCGGAGCGTCCGCGCCAAGGACTTGGGCACTTGATGGAGCTGCGCCCGCTCAAGCAACTTTTCCCAAAAGCCGTCTTCGCCGGAAAATTCGCGGATCAGCCGATCAATGTCCCAAAGGTTGCGGAGGCCACCAGCCAGATCTCCATCCGCCAGCAAATGGGCGACGCCATGGATGATCATATCCTGCGGGGAGAAGGTGAAGAGGCCATCGCGCAACGGCACGGCGTCCGCAATGAGGGCCGCTGTATCGGGCTTAGGCTTGGCGGTAAGCGGCAGGATATTGTGGTGGACATCAATCATCCGATCCCGCGTGGCATGGATGAGCGGAGGAAGCTCATGCATATGCTCGCGGTAATAGGCTTGGTCGTAAGGGTCTTTCTTCACCCATTCCCAACCCGCGGAAAGGATCGCCGCTTCGGCTTCGTCGAGCCGGTCACGCGGCACCATGATATCGAGATCGCCAATCAACCGCCCTTGCGCAGCGTCCAATCCACCAGCGGCAAAGGCCGTGCCTTTCATCAGGATCACGGGGATGCCAAGCGGTGCCAAGGCTCGCCTTGCCATTTCTGCTTCGAACAAAGCCTGTGTACGGCCAACCTCGGCATTGGCCAGCGCTTGATCGGTGATCCGCTTGACGGGCGCGGGCAGGTCCAATCCGCGCAGGCGATGCGCCAGTGTGCCATCCAATCGCTCGGATCGCGCCATCTCAAGTAGCGCTGTCCATTGATGCGGCTTGAGCGTCAGCGCGTAGGTCGGCTCGCTTAGTGTTTTGGTGAGGAGGCGCGCGTCCATCATCCGCGTTCGGCCCAGACTTGTTCGACAAGGCTGAGACCGCCTGCTGTGTCCGGGTAGTCAATGGCAATGGCAGGTGTGGATTTGACCAGTCCCGCTAGCGCGTGAAAACCGCGCTCCCCCAGCGCAGTATAGTTAGTTGAGGCTTGGGTGAGACGCACAAACACCTCGCCTTGGCCCATCGGGCGGACAGCCATCTCCTCCCCAAAGCTAGGAAAGAGGATAGCTATCGGTCGCGCCGGTTCATGCATGGCTTTGATCGAGGCGACATCCGGGATGAGGTGGCGGATATCGCCTTTGGGCGTGTCCTTCATCACTGGGCCAAAACGACTTTCGGGCAGACGTGCGCCCATGACGGCCATGGCTTGGTTCTTCAAACTCACCGGGCGAGGGAAGGGGTGGAGCAAACCGGTCTCTGGATCAAGCAGCGCGAATTCATCACCCATGAAGCGCCAGCCTTCGGTCATCAGAAGCGCCGACAAGGTGGATTTCCCTGAACCAGATTCGCCTGTCAGGATGATTGCTTTGCCATCCCGCGCGACGGTTGCGGCGTGGAGGAGAAGATAGTGGCGCTCCCCCAAAGCGACTTGCAGGTTCATGGCCATTTCAGCAGCGATCAGGCCGATCGACAGGGGCAGGGGGGCCGCTTCAGGAAGCGTATAGCCGCCAGCAATGGCAATGGAGGGTTTAACCCATCTGCGCATTGGGCTGGTGGGTTCAAGGCGAACTAGATGTTCGGTGATGCCTTCGGCTGGCGAAGGGTAATCGGCATACAGCGCTTTCAGCTGGCGAATGGGCTCTGCCCAAGCCGAACCGATGCGGAAGCCGACGGGGCCGACTTGAACGTGGTGGCTGTGGTTCAAACCCGCCTCACCAATCCGCTGGATTCCAATTCTTCCAACCGTGCAAGCAAAGCAGGCCGCGTGTCCGCATCATCCGGCAAATCGAGCCCTGCCAGCAACTGCGTGGCTGTTAGGGCCGATGGCCCCAATGCTTCCAGTATCTCCGGCACGGGTTCCGCCAAGACATGCGTCATTGCTGACGCACGGTCATAAAGCGCGACCAGACCGTCTAATTGAACTGAAATCAGGGTATCAGGTGCCGGAGCGGCAAAGCGGGGATCATCCATCCCCGCTCACCTAGCATTAGCCGCGGCGCATTTGAAGCGAGGCAAAGCAGGTAAAGCCACTCTGCCCATATTGGAGCTTGCGGATATAATTCATATAGGCTTGGCTTTGATCATAAGCCGTGCCGGGAAGCGAGCCGCCGCTGAGTGCCCGCTTCACTTCCTGGCCTGTGAAGGGCCTATGTGAAGGCGCGAATGCCCCTTGCGTGCCAGGTGCGACAAGCGAGCCATCCGCCGCGACATATTTGCCGCCTTGACGAGGATCAGGAACGGGGATGGTGCAATTGATCACTGAAGCGGCGCTTTGCGCCATCGCTGGACGAATGGTAACCATAGCAGTCGCTCCAACTGCTCCCAGCTGAAGCATACGGCGACGGCTATGCAAAGCTTCGCCCGCGCTTCCTTCGGTCGCTTCGACCTGTTGCTCAGTTCCGTCGCTCACCTACTCAAAACCCCTGTGACCGCGAGATGCGCCTATACGTCGCGATGCTGCAGTCGCGAATAGGGCAGAAAACAGGGATTTGTCGAGGCCGTTAACGTTCTTTTACAACTGCCGACTTGACCTCTTCGGTCAGAATCTGCTGAATTTGTGCCATTTTGGGAAAAGCAGACGAGACCCATCGCGTTTCGACGGCCTTAAGCACTAAGGCAACCGACGGTCCCGGCTCAATTCCAGATGAAATCACATCCTTGCCAGAGAGTGGGAAGGTGGGTTTTGTCCAGTTCAAGAGGCCGGACGAATCACCCTGGCCCAGTAAAAGCCGATCAATTGCCGCTTCCGGGCCA
>DLOX01000204.1:0-2004 GCA_002478575.1 Sphingomonadales bacterium UBA7473
GCAAGAACCGCATCCGCGTGCTCGTTGGCGATGAAGTGATGGTTGAACTCACACCTTATGATTTGACCAAGGGCCGGATCACGTATCGCTTCAAATGATCCTTGCGTCCGCCAGCCCGCGCAGGCTTGAGCTATTGGCGCGGATCGGAATAGCGCCGACCGTAGTTGACCCGGCTGACACCGACGAAACACCCCACAAGGCTGAACTTCCCCTACCCTATGCAAAACGCATGGCGGCCGAGAAGGCCGCTGTGGTGGCTGCGCGCCATCCCGGGGCGATTATATTGGCGGCCGATACAGTGGTTGCTTGCGGGCGCCGTATTCTCCCCAAGGCCGAAACGGAAGAACAAGCCTTTGCTTGTTTGCGTTTGATTTCCGGACGAAGGCACCGCGTCCATTCTGCCGTTTCGGTCATTGATGCCAGCGGCAAAGCCCGGCACCGCGTCTCGACCTCTATTCTCACCTTCAAGCGCCTCACCGACAAAGAGATTGCGGCCTATGTTGAAAGCGGTGAATGGCAAGGCAAAGCCGGCGGCTATGCCATCCAAGGCACGGCAGAAGCATTTGTGAAGCAACTGGCTGGATCGCACAGCGGCGTGATGGGATTACCTCTGTTTGAGACCCGCGCTCTTTTGGTCGCATCGGGGTTGCCGCTGTGACGCGCAAACTGCTCTGGGATGCTGGGGCAGGCGAGATCAGGGCGGGGCTGGTTGAGAAAGGCGTGCTCACCGAATTTCGCCTTGTCCGACTTCGGCGCTGGGAACGGATGCTGATCGCAGCAGGGGAGCGCTACACAGCGCGGATCAAGGAAAAGCTCCCCGGCGGCTCAGCGCTGGTCACAATAGGCGCTGGTGAAGAGGCCGTGCTTGATCCTTGTCCGCCCGGCCCCGAAGGGCGCTTGATCGCGGTCGAGATGGTGCGTAGCCCGATTCCCGAACCAGGCCGATGGAAACGCGCCAAGGTGCGTGTTCTGGCAGATGCCACTCCCTCAGCCGAACCCTGCTGGCACCAAAGCCCAGAGCCTTGGGAAGCCTTCCTGATGCGCGCCAAGGGCGAAGTCAGCGAAATCATCTGCCCAACCCTGCAAGCCGCGCATGACGTCCGCAGTGTAATTGGCGATGCCGTGCCGACGCGGATCGATCCTGAGGCCATCAGTGAGACTGATTTTGACGGGCTGATCGACTGCGCCGTTAGCGGCGAATACCCCTTCCCGAGAGGCATGCTAGCGATTGACCGCACCCGCGCGATGACGATGATTGATGTCGATGGTGTGGGCGATCCACTGAGCCTCAATCGTGCCGCTGCAACGGCAATCCCCAGACTGCTGCGCCTCTTCGATATCGGCGGGCCCGTGGCGATAGATTTCATCTCCATGCGATCCAAGGCGGATCGCGCTGCGGTCGATGCTGTGCTGTCCGACGCTTGCGCGAGTTTAGGTCTGGTCGAGAAAACAGCTATCAATGGCTTTGGCCTCTGCCAGATCATCCGTCCGCGTTCTGGTCCTTCAGTGCCCGAATTGCTCTGCGGCACCACGCCCGGCCGCCTCAGCCTCGAAAGCCGCGCCATTGCCTTGCTCCGCGAAGCTGAGCGATCACAGGGGCGCGGACCTCGCCAGCTTGTCGCTCCGCCTGCGATCATCGATTTGATCCGCACCTGGCCAGAAGAGACGCTCGCTCTGCAATCCGCGCTCGGCGTTGCGATAGAGCTGGTTCCCGATGCGAGCGTTACCGGCTATGGACATATTCATGTCCACCAAAGCTGATATGTGCCCTTTATGCAAAGCGCCTATGGCGCCCGCCTTTTCACCTTTCTGTTCGCAAGGCTGCAAGGATCGTGACCTTTTGAACTGGCTCGGCGAAGGCTATGCCATCCCGGCAACGCATGGCGCAGAGGAAGATGATATAGGGCTGGACAGAGAGCCCAAACCCTCTCTATAGGCGCTCGCTCAATCGGTGCCGGACAATCGAGTCCGCACCAAATGCCTCGGTAGCTCAGTTGGTAGAGC
>DLOX01000204.1:2081-3311 GCA_002478575.1 Sphingomonadales bacterium UBA7473
TTCGAATCCGCCCCGAGGCACCACTATCCTTAGATATTGGCGACTTGGTTTTTGTGGCCTAACCAACAGGCAAAGCCGTGCGATAGACAATCGGGCGTAGCGCGAAGCTGGATGTCACTTGAGACACGCCCGGAATTCTCGTCAGTTTCTGCCGAAGGAAATCTTCAAATTCCTGCAAGGAACCCACTTGTAGGCGCAATTGATAATCGCTGTCTCCGGTCATCAAATAACATTCCATCACTTCTGAAAATTGCGTGATGGCGGTTTCAAACCGTTCGAGCTGAGCATCATCCTGAGCGCCCAAGCGAATGCGCACAAAAGCGGTTACGCCAAGGCCAACGGCAGCGGGATCAAGCAGCGCGACATAATGGCTGACGATGCCGGCGCTTTCCAAGTGGCGGACACGGCGGAGGCACGGACTAGGCGACAGGCCAACGCGGTCAGCGAGATCCTGATTGGTGATCCGGCCATCTTCCTGAAGAACTGACAAGATGCGGCGATCTATTTCATCAATTTGCATTTCTGGCATATTCTGCCCTTTTCAAAACTAATGACGGCATATTATGCCAATAAATGGGCTAAGTTTTTCAAATACGCAAGGACTTGCTCGGCCCTTTGGTTCTAACGTGCGGGATCAATCAGTGAGATGCAGACCATGCCCTTAGATCAACTGGACCTGATTTCGCCTGACCGTGTAGCTACCCTTGATCGATTGGAAGAGCGGCTGCGCTGGCTTTCGTCTTGGACGATCCACAATGCAAATAATCTGCGGGAGAATCGCGATGGCGTGAAGGTGGGCGGGCACCAAGCCTCTTGCGCGTCGATCACCGCCATCATGACGGCGCTTTATTTCCATGCGCTTCGAGCGAATGACAAAGTTGCGGTTAAGCCCCATGCCGGGCCAGTGCTCCACGCGATCCATTATTTAATGGGATCGCAGTCGCTTGAGAAGCTGCGGAGCTTTCGCGGTTTTGGCGGGGCGCAAAGCTATCCCAGCAAAACCAAAGATGTGATTCCCGTTGATTTCTCAACCGGGTCCGTGGGCTTGGGCGTTGCCATCACAGCCTTTGCCAGTTTGGTGCAGGATTATCTGATCGCCCATGATGCTCTGGCGGAACAAGATGCAGGCCGGATGATCGCGCTGATGGGCGATGCTGAGCTCGATGAAGGCAATATTTATGAATGCCTGATCGAAGGCTATAAGCATGACGTCCGCAATTGCTGGTGGAT
>DLOX01000108.1:0-12480 GCA_002478575.1 Sphingomonadales bacterium UBA7473
CGGCTTTGGCGGAGGAGTTTGCAAGCCCCTATATGGGCGCTCTTCGCCAATTTTTGGTGGCGGAGAAAGCGGCCCGCAAACAAATCTTCCCCGCTGGTAGCCTATGGTTCAACGCGCTTGATTTGACCCCTTTGGACAAGGTGCGCGTCGTCATCTTGGGGCAAGACCCCTATCATGGTGATGGCCAAGCCCATGGCCTCTGCTTCAGCGTGCCCAAAGGCGTTCGCCCGCCACCGAGCCTCGTCAATATCTTCAAGGAAATGGAGAGCGATCTGGGCGTTCCACCCGCCGGGCATGGGTGCCTGGAAAGCTGGGCAGCGCAAGGCGTGCTCTTGCTCAATAGCGTTTTGACTGTCGAGCGCGCGCAGGCAGCTTCGCATCAAGGCAAAGGCTGGGAACGCTTTACCGATGCGATCATCCGCAAAGTGAATGATCAAGCGCGACCGGTGATCTTCATATTGTGGGGCAGCTATGCCCAGAAGAAGGCGGCTTTCGTCGACACATCGCGCCATCTGGTGCTAAAATCGGTCCATCCCTCACCCCTTTCGGCCTATAATGGTTTTTTCGGCAGCAAGCCCTTCTCTCAGGCCAATGCCTTCCTTGAACGCCATGGCCAACCGCCTATCAATTGGAGACTTCCAACATCATGACGCATTGGAAAATTGGCATTATCGGTGGTTCTGGCCTGTACGAGATTGATGCGCTGGAAAATCCGCAATGGATCGAGGTATCTAGCCCTTGGGGTCAGCCATCGGATGCGCTCCTCACAGGAACAATCGCAGGCGTTGAATGCGTGTTTCTGCCCCGCCACGGTCGCGGCCACAAGCTTGGGCCCAGCCAACTCAACTATCGCGCCAACATTGACGCGCTGAAGCGGGCGGGCGTGACTGATCTATTGTCCATCTCAGCCGTTGGGTCTTTGCAAGAGCAATATCCTCCGGGCCATTTTGTGGCTGCCGATCAGTTCATCGATCGCACTTTTGCGCGGGAAAAGAGCTTTTTCGGTGAAGGGATTGTGGCTCATGTCTCGGTTGCAGATCCTGTTTGTCCAAGACTATCGGCGATGGCGGTCGCTGCTGCCCGCACGGCTGGCGCTGAAGTGACGGAAGGCGGATGCTATATCGCAATGGAAGGCCCGCAATTCTCAACCCGCGCCGAAAGCTTGCTCTATCGCAGCTGGGGTGCCGACATCATTGGCATGACCGCCATGCCCGAAGCGAAGCTCGCACGAGAAGCTGAGTTGCCTTACGCAATCATTGGCATGGTCACCGATTATGACTGCTGGCGAGAAGAGGAAGAAGGTGTAGACGTCAGCGATGTTCTTGCCGTGATGCACGCCAATTCGGCCAAAGCAAAACTGTTGGTTGAGCATTTCGTTCAAGCCTTGCCCAAAGAACGATCCCCCAGCCCCATCGACACTGTTCTTGATACCGCGATTATCACGCCGCAAAGCGAATGGAACCAAGAGTTACAGTTTAGAGCAGCCGCAGTCCTCAAAAGACGAATGAAGGGCTGATTTCTGGGCCAGATCGACCATTTGGTTTACACCTAATTAACTTTGATTGCCTAAACCAAACCTCTGACCTCCCCATTGGAGGCCATGGGGATGGGTGTATTCATGCCAACGCGACTGCGCAATCGAGTCAATGAAGAAAGGGAAGCCAACACCGAGCAGGTGGGCCTTCGCGAAATTCTTGGCCTGCCCAGCGGCTCTTCCGAAGCAAAAACCGAAACCAGCCACCTGATCAGCCTGACCTTACTTGGTATGCGCTGGATGGCGGCAGGCAACATTCTGTGTGGGTTGGTTATCGCTGCAACAATCTACCTTTCCAGCGCGCCCTTTTTGTCCACACCCTTTGCAGCCCCTTTAATTTCTCTGGCTTCCGTCCTCATTCTCTGTGATGTTTTTGCCTTCGTTCCGAGCTTTGAAGCGCGGCTTATGCGGCTGAAGCCGGGGATTGCGATTTCCCTTGTTTGTTTGCTCAACGCAGTGACGGCTGGCTGTTGGGCTATCCTCTTGGAAGAATCCCTTGGGGCGCCTTGGCCGCTGGCTGTTGTGGCCGCGTCGGCTTTGGGTCTTGGGAAACTGGCTACAATGGCGATGCCGATTGTATTTGGCGTCCGCGTACTCGTTGCAATCGCTGTCTACCTCCTAGCTGGAAAAGCGCTGGTTCCAGCAGCTGCAATGATCATAACAGTCGCCCTGTCGATCGCTTTGGTGATGTCCATTTCGGCCAGGCGCTGGGCCTTCTTGTTGGAAAAAAACCATTCGGACGCCAATGCCCGCGTCGCCGGCGATCTAATCAACGCTTTCGAGCAAAGTGGCCGTGGCTGGTTCTGGGGGACCGATGCTGAAGGCCATCTCATCTACGTCTCGCCGAAACTTGCCAAGCAATTGGGGGCGACCCCGGAGCAATTGGACGGCGCTTCTTTCGCATCGCTCTTTGTCACTGATCGGTCAGCAAGCTTTGCGGATGGTCAGATTGAACGCACCATCGGCTTCACGCTGACCGCCGGGCTAGAATTTCACGATCTGGTCGTGCGGCCTGCAGGAGCGGACGAGCGGTGGTGGTCACTTTCCGGCACCCCCAATCTCGATGAAAAAGGCCGCTGCATTGGCTTCTTGGGCAGCGGAACTGACTTGACCGCGCAGCGTTTGTCAGAAGCCAATGCCACGAAATTGGCGCTATACGATTCACTCACAGGCCTGCCCAACCGGGTTCTGATGCGTCAATCGCTTGATGAGTTGCTCAGCGATACTCGCCGACAGCGAAATTGCGGATTGTTTCTGCTGGACCTTGATCGCTTCAAGAATGTCAACGACACGCTTGGCCATCCGGTAGGCGATGCATTGCTTCAAATCGTGGCGCAACGGCTCGCTCGCGTTGTTGGATCACGCGGGCAGGTCGGTCGCTTGGGCGGTGACGAATTTAAGGTGGTCATTGCGAATGCAAAAGACCGTGCCGACTTGGCCGAGCTGGCCGATCTCATCATCTCCCGCCTCTCGCTGCCTTATGTCATTGGGGACAGCACCGTTCAGATTGGCGCGACAATTGGCATTTCCGTGGCGCCAACTGACGGCGTCGACCCCGACGAACTGACGCGCAATGCTGATCTCGCGCTTTATGCCGCCAAGGCGGCAGGTAAAGGCGTCCACCGTTTCTACCAGCCGGAAATGCATGCTGAAGCTGATTATCGTCGCGCGCTTGAGAATGATCTGCGCGAACTCGCGCTCGAAAAAGAGCTGAGCGTTGTTTATCAGCCTGTGGTTGACGCCAGGACCGAGGAAGTCACAGGTTTTGAGGCTTTAGTGCGGTGGCAACATCCAACCAAGGGCTTCATTTCGCCTTCGATCTTCATCCCCATTGCTGAAGAAATTGGCTTGATTGGCCGCATCGGCGATTGGGTGATCCGCACAGCCTGCGAACAAGCGATAAGATGGCCGGAGCATTTGCGGATTGCAGTCAATCTGTCTCCCCTGCAATTTGCTTCGGCAAGCTTGCCTTCAACCTTGATGAGGGCACTCGCGGAGACGGGTCTTGATCCTTCGCGGTTGGAACTTGAAGTCACCGAAGGCGTTTTGCTCGATGATGATGCCACCACGCAGCGCATGTTCACAACCATCACTGGCATGGGCATCAGGATCGTGCTTGATGACTTCGGTACCGGCTATGCCTCGCTCGGCTATTTGAAGCAGTTGCCCTTTAGCAAAATTAAGATCGACCAAAGCTTCGTCCGCGGGGCCGTTGCCGAGGAGGGGCGCAACAGCGCGATCATTGTTGCAATCGTTGGCTTGGCTGAAAAGCTGGGCATGGAAACGGTCGCTGAAGGTGCAGAAACGCTGGGCGAGATTGAACTCATCCGGTCGCTTGGTTGCTCGCAAATTCAAGGCTATATCTTCGGCGAACCTTTGGCAGCTAGTGAAGCGCTGGTTCGCGCCAATAAAGCGCAGAGTCCCGACGAGTTGATCGCAAAGCTGCAGTCCACCCGCGAGCCCCGCACATCCATCTTGCGCTTTGCGACGATGAATTCCGGCGGCCATGTTCATGCCGTGCGTATCCGCAATATTTCAACCAATGGCGCCCTGATTGAGGCCCATGCGGAGGCCGCGCTTGGACCGCGGGTCGAGCTCACCTGCGGCAGCAACTATTTGCTTCGAGGCGAAGTGCGGTGGCGCAAAGAAAATCGGATTGGTGTTCGCTTTGATGAAGCCATTGATGTGAATGATTTCGTCCAAGCTACTGCTTCTAAGGTCGCTCGCAATCGTGGGGATGGCGAAGGCCTTGGTGAAGCGAACGCCGCTTGACTCGACCAGTCGCGCACCCTCTTGCATCTCTAGCCCCCCTTCCCTAACAGAACGCCGCTTGCTGGCCCCTTGGGCAGTGGCTTTTCATTGCCTTGATTGAGGGGGACTATGGCCCGGATTGTGATGAAATTCGGCGGCACGTCGATGGCCGGGACGGAGCGGATTCGCGTCGTTGCCGCACGCGTGAAGCGCGAAGTGGATGCCGGGCATGAAGTAGCCGTCGTGGTCTCCGCCATGGCTGGAGATACGGACCGGCTCGTCAATTTCTGTCGTGAAGCGGCCCCTTTGCATGACCCGAAAGAATATGATGTGGTTGTGGCCGCTGGGGAACAAATCACCTCGGGGCTTCTGGCGATTACGCTCCAAGCCATGGGCGTCCGCGCCCGTAGCTGGCTTGGCTGGCAACTCCCAATTCGGACAAGCGATGCGCACAGCAGCGCCCGGATCGAGGACATCGATACAAGCGGGTTGATTGCCGCTATGTCATCGGGCGAAGTGGCCGTGATTCCGGGCTTTCAGGGCATGACGGCCGATGACCGTGTCACAACGCTTGGCCGGGGCGGATCGGACACTTCGGCAGTCGCAGTAGCCGCTGCCGTGAAGGCTGATCGCTGCGACATTTATACCGATGTCGACGGCGTCTACACAACTGACCCGAGGATCGTGCCGCGCGCGCGTAAGCTTGCCAAAGTCACCTATGAAGAAATGCTCGAGCTGGCGAGCGTTGGCGCAAAGGTGCTGCAAACCCGCTCAGTTGGCTTGGCCATGAAGGAAAATGTGCGCATTCAAGTCCTGTCGTCATTTGACGACAGAGATAGTGCGGACTTGCCCGGCACGATGATTGTCGGCGATGATGAATTGGGAGTTGAAGATATGGAACGGCAATTAATCACGGGGATTGCCCATGACAAGAATGAAGCGAAAGTGACGCTGACCCGCGTGCCTGACAAACCCGGTGCCGTGGCTTCGATCTTCTCGCCGCTCGCTGAGGCTAGCATCAATGTTGATATGATCATCCAAAATATCTCGCACGGCACAGGCTCCACCGACGTGACCTTCACGGTGCCCGGCGCTGAGCTCGCTCGATCCTTGGATTTGCTTGGCAAGGCGAAAGAAGCGATTGGTTATGAAAGCCTAGTGCATGACACTAAGGTCGCCAAGATCTCGGTCGTCGGCGTGGGCATGCGCAGCCATGCAGGCGTTGCCTCGACCATGTTCAGCGCATTGGCCCAACGCGGCATCAACATCCAAGCCATCACCACGTCAGAGATTAAAGTCTCTGTCTTGATCGATGAGGATGAGACGGAACTGGCCGTGCGCGTTTTGCATACGGCCTATGGCTTGGATGCAGAAGTAGAAGCCGCATGAGCAGCCTCCAAGCCTTGATGGCACGGGGCAACGCCTTCTTCGGCTCGGACGTTGCCATCATGGCCGGCGCAATGAGCTGGATTTCGGAGCGGCATTTGGTCTCGGCCATGTCAAACGCAGGCGGCTTTGGTGTGATCGCGGGGGGCGCGATGCCGCCTGCCATTCTGGATGCTGAAATCAAGGCGACTCAAGCGATGGCAACACGCCCCTTTGGCGTTAACCTGATCACCATGCATCCACAGCTTTTTGAGCTGATCCAGGTCTGCGCCGCCA
Organism: Sphingomonadales bacterium UBA7473; assembly: GCA_002478575.1. Lineage (GTDB taxonomy): Bacteria > Pseudomonadota > Alphaproteobacteria > Sphingomonadales > Sphingomonadaceae > Aquisediminimonas. Next base: position 5,948 of record DLOX01000108.1, read on the forward strand.
ACAATGTGACGCATGTCGTGCTGGCGGGTGGCTTGCCCCCTGCAGGCGCATTGGAGGCGATCAAAGCCTTTGGTGCCAAAGTGATTTGCTTTGCTCCCGCGCTTGCACTTGCCAAGAAGCTGATCCGTTCAGGCGTGGATGCACTTGTCATCGAAGGCATGGAAGCTGGTGGCCATATTGGACCTGTCTCAACATCCGTCCTCGCTCAAGAGATCCTGCCTGAAGTCGCGGATCAACTCCCTGTCTTTGTCGCAGGCGGCATTGGACGGGGCGAGATGATTGCCTCCTACCTGAAGCAAGGTGCCGCTGGCGTGCAGATTGGCACCCGGCTTGTCTGCGCGACTGAGTGCATTGCCCATCCAGCATTCAAGAAGGCATTCATTCGTGGGTCAGCACGCGATGCTGTGGCAAGTGTCCAAATCGATCCCCGTCTGCCCGTCATTCCCGTCCGCGCCTTGAAAAATGCCGGAACTGAGGAATTTACGAGGAAGCAAGTCGAAGTCGCAGCTATGTTGGATCGCGGCGAAGTCGATATGATGGCGGCACAACTTGAAATTGAACATTTTTGGGCCGGGGCTTTGCGTCGCGCAGTCATCGATGGTGATGTCGAAAACGGATCATTAATGGCCGGACAGTCGGTTGGGATGGTGAAAGCCGAAGAGCCACTGGCTGAAATCCTTGCGACTTTGGTCCGTGAGGCAGAGGCGGCCCTCGCTTGATCATCCGTCCGGTCAGGCTGGAGGATGCAGAGGCAATTGCCACCATTTACGCCTGGCATGTGCTGAACGGAACAGCGACTTTTGAGATTGTGCCGCCGATGGCCGCTGAAATGGCTGATCGAATTTCGGTGATTTCGGCCAAGAAATCCGTATACCTAGTAGCGGAAGAGGAAGGCCACATCCTTGGCTATGCCTATGCGACGCCTTTTCGTGATCGCCCTGCCTATCAGTTCACCTGTGAAGATAGCATCTATCTTGATCATGAGGCGCGGGGACGTGGACTGGGGTCGATCCTGCTCGCTGCCCTCATCAAAGAGGCAGAAGCGGTCGGCTTTCGCCAGATGATCGGCGTTGTAGGCGGCGGTGAGCCAGCTTCAATTGCGCTGCACGCCAAACATGGCTTTGAACATCGCGGCACCATGCAATCAGTTGGCCGCAAATTCGGGCGCTGGTTGGATACAGTCTATATGCAGCGCGTTTTGGGGCCGGGCGATCAGGAACCGCTTCCCTGAGCGAAGCCGAAGGGCACGTTCGAGCGAAGCCGAGAACCAACTCGACCTTTGAAAAAATCTCGGCTTTGCTCGATCTAATCCCTCGACTTCGCTCGGGATGATCGGAAGTTATTCAAGACGTGCCCTGAAATCAAAACGGAACGTCGTCGTCCAAATCTGAGTCAAACGGTCCTGACCGACCGCCGCCTGATCCGCCGCCACCGCCGAAGCTGCCTGTGTCATTGCCCCAACCACCGCCAGAGCCGCCACCGGAGCCACCGCCGCGATTGCCACCATCATTGTAACCGCCGCCTGACGATCCACCGCCGCCGCCTTCATTGCGACCACCAAGCAAGGTCAACTCACCGCGGAAGCGCTGAAGCACGACTTCGGTTGTGTAACGGTCGGCGCCATTTTGATCGGTCCATTTGCGCGTTTGCAATTGGCCCTCCACATAGACGCTGGAGCCTTTGCGCAAATATTGCTTGGCGATCCGGCCGAGATTTTCGTTGAAAATCACAATATTGTGCCATTCGGTCTTGTCGCGCTTTTCGCCCGATTGCTTATCGTTCCAGCTTTCGGATGTGGCGATGGAAAAGCTGACCACCTCGCCACCATTATTCATGCTGCGCGCTTCAGGATCTTTGCCCAAATTGCCAACCAAAATGACTTTATTGACGCTGCCTGCCACGCCGATCCTCCCTAAAGGGCCCATGCCCGCTGTGTGAGCCTGCCTTATCGGGCAGCGACAGGGATTTCAAGCAAGCGGGAAAGGCGATTGCGGAATGCCTGCAGCTCAGCGCCACTCAAGAGCGAGCTGCTTTCAAAATTGACCGTCCGCGGATTCACCGCTTGGCCGTTGCGATAGACTTCAAAGTGAAGATGCGGCCCCGTCGACATGCCGGTTGAGCCCACATAGCCAATAACTTCGCCTTGCAGCACCCGCTCTCCGGGACGAACCGAAATGCGACTGAGATGCGAATAGCTTGATCCGAATTTCGGATTATGGGTCACGCGAATATGATTGCCATAGCCGCCATTGCGGCCAGCAAATGCAATCACGCCATCGGTCACAGCGCGGACTGGCGTTCCGGTCGGCGCACCAAAATCAACGCCCATATGCATTTTGGAATAGCCAAGGATCGGGTGGAAGCGGCGCCCAAAGCCAGACGTTATCCGCCCGGCAACAGGCGAAGTCATGCCTTGCCGTTTCTGGCCAACGCCGGTTGCCTCAAACCATTCAGTATTGCCACCAATCGTCCATTGCAGCAGCTGGGTCTTGCGATTGCCGCGCGTCATGCCTGCGTAAAGCAGCTTGCCATGTTCAATCTCGCCGGTTTCGGCACGGGCTTGTTCAACAATGATGTCAAAGCGTGCGGCTGAATCGATATCCCGCTCGAAGGACAATTTGGACGCAATGGCTTTGATATAAGCCTCAACCGCTTTCGACGGAGCTCCCGCCGCACGGGCCGATCGATAAAGGCTGCCGCCGACAGCACCTTGGATGCGAAGCGGCGTGCGATCCACGGCGATTGGGATGCGCACCAGATTCAACTGACTTCCGCTGCGTTGAACCATCAAAGACAGATCGATCCGCGCTCTCAGTTTCAATCCATCGAGAGGGCGCGGCACAGTGGGCTTAGCACGGCGGCCAAGCGTCAGATCAATGACAGTGCCTGGTTCAATTTCGCCAAGCGGCACTTCCTGCGAAATCAGTGCTGACACGCGCTTTGCATCGGATTGGCTGACCCCTGCCCGTTCAAGCACCCGGCCAAAACCATCGCCTTGGCCAAGCGTCGCAGTCAGCGACAGGACTGGGCGCTCTGGTGTGTCATTCAAAGGCGCAACCAGATCATTGGCGGCCATCCGCCGCCCCGTGTCTCCGCCCCAAGCCAAAGGCGCAATGCTTTGAGCGCGCTGCTCATCCCAAGCATTTCCCGTAACGACAGGGGGAGCGTCTGCCACGAACGGTTTGTAAGTCGGGGCAAGCATGATTGTACCTGCGCAAAGCGCGGTGCAGGTGAACAGCCCACGCCACCAGCGCAGCGAGCCAATGTCCGTCCCCAGATCAGGCGCAATGTCCAGCTCATCCAGCCGAGACAAGCTGCTTTCGAAGCGCGATTTCCAGTCGCTTGGGATTTCAGGGAATGTTGCAGGCGCAGGGATGATCTGGCCAACAGACAATGCTGCCACGCCAGAGCCGCCATTCAGACCAAATTCGCTGCGTCTATACAAGTTGGTGTCGACCCGTTTTACTGCCCCGCATGTGTGAAGAGAAAAGGTTAAAGTCAAACTAAGAAATGGCGATGACAGCCGGATTGCGGCGATCCGTTCTGGTTATGGGGCTTTATGCCCCTTGAAACCATGACGGGATCAAGCCAGATTCAAAATGTGAAGGACGCTCGCCCTCAGTTAAAGGCCGTTTTGGGCCCAACCAACACCGGCAAAACCCATTTGGCGGTGGAGCGGCTGTGTGCGCATTCGAGTGGGATCATCGGCTTTCCGTTAAGGCTGTTGGCGCGGGAAGTTTATGATCGGGTGGTCGCCATCAAAGGCCCCAAAGAAGTGGGCCTGATTACGGGTGAAGAGCGGATCATGCCGCCGGGCGCGCGCTGGTTGCTGTGCACGGCTGAGTCCATGCCGCTTGATCGCGAAGTGGCTTTCTTGGCGCTCGATGAAACACAATTGGGGGCGGATCGGGATCGCGGGCATGTGTTTACCGATCGACTGCTCCATGCCCGAGGACGCGAAGAAACAATGATCTTGGGCTCCGAAAGTCTGAAGCCTTTAGTGCGCAGCCTCTTGCCTGAAGCGGAAATTATCACTCGCCCCCGCTTCTCACGGCTAAGCTATGCCGGGCCAAAGAAACTGTCTCGCTTGCCACCGCGCACCGCCATCATCGCCTTTAGTGCGGACGATGTGTACGCCATTGCAGAGCTGATGCGTCGCCATTGCGGGGGTGCCGCGATTGTGATGGGCAATCTCTCCCCGCGCACCCGCAATGCCCAAGTCGCGCTCTATCAGTCCGGCGAAGTCGATTATATCGTGGCGACTGACGCGATTGGCATGGGCCTGAATATGGATATCAGCCATGTCGCCTTTGCGGGGCTCGGCAAGTTTGATGGGCAAAAGCGCCGCCGCCTGATCATCCCAGAAATGGCGCAAATCGCGGGACGCGCCGGGCGACACCAGAAGGATGGCACGTTCGGCGTGGCGCTATCGCCCGGTGACAATCCCGAATTCATCCAAGACGAGATTGATCGGATCGAAGAGCATCGCTTTCAGCCCCTAGGATCGCTTTACTGGCGCAATCGGGATTTGGACTATGCGTCCCCTGCGGATCTGCTGGCGTCGCTTGAGGAAAACCCACCTAGAGCCGAGCTTCGCCCTTCGCCGCTTGCAGATGACCATGCAGTGCTCCGCAATTTGGCCAATGACCCTGCGATTGCGCCTTTGGCCAACGGAGAGGCAGGCACAAGGCGGCTTTGGGAAGCGTGCGGCTTGCCGGACTTCCGCAGTACCGGCCCCGAGTTTCATGCCCGGTTGGTGGGGCGGCTGTTCACGCATCTCGCTGACGGAGCAATCCCAACCCAGATGATCGCGGATGATGTAGCGCGATTGGACAGCGTGCAGGGCAATATCGCCAGCCTATCCTCACGCCTTTCCGCGATCCGCACCTGGACCTATGTCGCCAACCGCGCTGACTGGGTGGAGGACCCTGTCCATTGGGCAGAGCGGGCGAGGAGCGTTGAAGAAAAGCTGTCCGATGCGCTTCACACGCAGCTGGTGGAACGCTTTGTTGACCGCAAAGCCTCCAAGATGCTCCGCGAACGGGGCAAAGCGGGTCGGGCCTCAGATTTGGAAGTCGCTGAGGATGGTACAGCATCGATCTTTGGCGAGCCCGTCGGTCGCATCACAGGCTTTCGCTTCGCCGCTGACCCGGCTGTGCGGAGTGGAGACAAGAAGAAATTCTTGACGGCAGCAGAGGCCATCCTGCCTGCGGAATGGCAGAAGCGGGCACTGGCTATGGTGGACGCGCCGGACGAGGCCTTGGAGCTTGGTCTCAAGAGCGGGGAAGTCCCCGCCATCCTCTGGCGTGGCGGCCCCTTGGCGACCTTAGTGCGAGGCCGCGGGCTTTTGACGCCGGACCTTAAACTTGATCCTTCAGTTGCGCGGCTCGATGCGGTTCTAAGGGAGAAGGTGCGGCTGCGCGTGCAGAGCTTTGTTCGAGACGCCATTGCTCATGTTCTTGCTCCGCTGGTGCGGATCAATGAAGCGGCTTTTTCGCCGTCAACCGCGCCTGCCCTCCGCGCGGTTCTGGCGCCTTTGGCGGAGGCAAGCGGTGTTCTGCCTCGGCCTGCTCTATCAGAGGGCCTTGCCGCGCTTGATCCCGACGCCCGAAAAACCATCCGCAGCCTTGGCATCACCGTCGGCAGTTTGATGCTGTTCCACCCTGGCCTTCTGAAGCCAGCGCCGATGCGGTTGAGGCTTGCGCTTTGCGCCATCCGGTCAGGCGAAAAGATGCCGCCTGTTCCCATGCTCGGCTTGTCGCTGCTTGATCGCCCGGCGCCTGATCTGGCGGCGGCTGCACTCATCGCCGGCTATTTCCCTTTTGATGGCCAAATGCTGCGGATCGATCTTCTCGAACGCATTGCGCTCAAAATCCATGAACAGCGGCAAGGCCACACGCCATTCTTGCCGGATGCCAAACTTGCCGCATCGATTGGCGTGGGCGGCGCGACCTTTGACCGGGTTCTCCGCGCGATCGGATTTGTGCCGGTGCAGGCCGAACAGGCGGGCCAATGGCGCTGGCGCGGGCTTCGTCACGCTGCCCCGATCGTAAGGACAGAAAAGCCGCGTCGCCGCAAACCCAATCGCAAGGCCATATGAAAGGGCTGATGTGAAGGGTTTGCGGCTCGACAAATATCTCTGGTTTGCGCGCCTCGCCAAGTCCCGCACTTTGGCGCAAGAGATGATTGATGCCGGTCAAGTCCGGATGGACGGCGAGCGCCTGACCAATCGTCATGCCGAGGCGCGCGTAGGCCAAGTGCTGACGCTCACCATCCATGGCCGCTTTCGCGTGATCCGGGTGGAGCAGCTTCCGGCCCGGCGCGGCCCCGCGATAGAAGCACAATCATCCTACACAGAAATAGTAGCGCCCCAACCAATTGACGCCCGCAAATCATCGGATTAGGCGTTAAGTCAGGATCAACAGAGGATTTCCCACCATGACCTATGTCGTCACCGAGGCCTGCATTAAGTGCAAATATATGGACTGTGTGGAAGTCTGCCCGGTGGATTGCTTCTATGAGGGCGAGAATAT
>DLOX01000108.1:12537-12790 GCA_002478575.1 Sphingomonadales bacterium UBA7473
ATCGATTGCGGCGTGTGCGAACCAGAATGCCCAGCTGAGGCGATCCTGCCTGACACGGAAAGCGGCCTTGAAAAATGGCTGGAGCTGAACACCAGCTTCTCGTCGCAATGGCCCAATGTCACGCGGAAGAATGACCAAACCCCGGCCGACGCCGATGAGCATAAGGGCGTGGAAGGCAAGTTTGAGAAATATTTCTCAGAAAATCCCGGCGCAGGGGATTGAACTCAATGGTCACCCCGGACTTGTTCCGGGG
>DLOX01000166.1:0-4215 GCA_002478575.1 Sphingomonadales bacterium UBA7473
TCGCTTTCGGGGTGGTTGATATTGTTGGGGATGATCGCGCGGCCCCGGGCGATTTCGCTCCGCACAAATTCAGGCGTCACATAATCGGGGATTTCCGCGCCGAAGCTTTCGCCATCACGGATATATTCGGCCAGCCGTTCGCGGCCCAGATTTTCGCGTTCGGCGACATATTCCATTTCGGGCGTGATGATGCCGCGCTTGGCATAATGCATTTGGCTCACATTCATGCCGGGTTTCGCACGGAGGACCTTTTGCCGCACCTTGGGGAAGGCCGGAACGCCGCCGCTGCGGTCTGGCCCCAATTGGCCATTATCCTCAGGCTTCACTTCGCGCTGCGTGACTTCTTCAACATCGCCGCGAGACCGGATCCATGAACTCCGCAGTTCAGGCAGGCCTAAGCTGATATCGATCAGCGCGTCAGGATCGGTATAAGGCCCTGACGTATCATAAACGCGGACCGGCGCTTCGCCGCTGGATGGCTCGAGATGAATTTCCCGCATCGCCACCCTGATCCCGCTGCCGGAGTGCGCAGCGACATGCACTTTCTTGCTCCCGCGAATGGGGCCAGTGGTCACGCCAATTTCAACTTTGGTGGGGATATCTGCCATATGCTTCACTCCATGAGGCGAAGGAGTGAACTGTCAGGCGACAACCGCTCCCTCCGCCTGCGCTAACAGGATCAGGTTCAACGGGTCGCAGGGCGTTACACCTGCCTCTCAGTCACACGACTCCCCGGCGATAGGCCATCGTAGGACATGGATAGCAAAGTGGAAAGAATAAAAGTCGGGCTGGGCCAAAAGCCGTAAAGGCTTCGTGGCTAAAGTGCGTCGGACATAAGAAACCCCGCCTGACCGAAGCCAGACGGGGCGTCCTAATTAAAAGCTTAACTTATTAAGAGAAGCTGAGCTGTGTCTGTGGTTTCCGGCGGCGCAACGCACCACCAACCAAGCCGAAGCCAGCCAGCAACATCAACCATGTTGATGGCTCAGGAACTGCGCCTTGGAAGGACACATTGTCCAACTCAAAAGAGTTTCCGGTTGAATTGAAACGAATGCCGCCAAAAGCTGCAGTGCTGCCATCCCGGGTAAATGTTACGCGGCGATTGTTGGCTGCGATGTCTTGATTGCCGTTGGCGGGAGCGCCGATGAGAGGGTTATTCCCTGCGAAACTGGCAATAGTACTGCCGCTGAGGTCGAGAAGGTCGACTGAATTATAGGCATCAATCGAACCCCAGAAGAAGCTGACGACATTATAGCCGATCGACGATTTCAACGTGGCTGATTGCCCACCCAAAACATTCAGATATTTGGATCCGTCGCTGAACCCAGGTTAAGCAAATTGGCCGCTAGAATCACCACTTACGATCGCGCCGCCAGTCAGCGTGAAGCCAGGCGGCGGTGCTGGGGTGTCAAAGGTGGTAGTAATTCCAGAAGCTGGCGCAAACGCCGCTGGACTTCCCGACTGTGTATTGACGGTGATCGCTGCATAAGCTGAGCCGGACCATGCCAAAGTGGCGAATGCTGCGGCAACAAATTTGTTCATTTTCATCATAATATCTCCCGTAGCAAGACTACGTTGGACTCTTCGCGACTCGGGTTTTTTCTAACTAATTGTTTATTATCATAAAAAGTTACCTAGGGTTTAGGGTATTGCAACAGGTATGAAGGTGGCTTTGTGCCAAAATTGGACTCTTGGTGATAATATGACAAACGGTCCACTTTGCAGGCCTATCAACTCTAAGCCTTCGCTGGTTGTGTGGAATGTTGATGCGGTAGCGGCGATGAGCGGTTTCTAAGGCAGCCAGTGAAATTCAATTGCCGTGCTCATTCTCTCTCGCACACACGAAGAAGCCCCGCCTGACCGGGGCCAGACGGGGCTTCTTCGCTGCAAGCTTAACTTATTAAGAGAAGCTGAGCTGTGTTTGTGGTTTACGACGACGCAAGGCGCCACCGACCAAGCCAAAGCCAGCCAGCAACATCAACCAAGTTGATGGCTCAGGAACGGCTGCGATCATAACATTGTCGACGATGCTACCGCGGAAATTGTCGCCGCCTGCCAACTGAGAAATGGTCAGCGTGTCACTTCCTGAGGCTGTAAAGTTCGCCGAGAAGCTGTTAAACGGATTTGCGCTGCTCACAGGATTATTATTTGGTGGCGTGACAATAATATCCAAAGTGCCAATTCTAACCCTGAACCCAGCGACCGGCCGAATGTTGGGGGCGGCACCAATACCATCGAGCTGATTACCAGTGTAATCAAAGGTCAACTGATGAAGGCCGGGAGCAAGAGTGAAGGAGCGAGCAATTGATCCGGGCGTGCTAGCGCTCAAATCTACGCAACGACCGCTGCCGCCAGCGCATTGAAGGTTGAAATTCCCGCTTTGAACCAGATCAACATTTGTTGCAGTCCAGCCGCCGCCACCGGCCCACGGAACTCCTTGCGGGTAACCGTTAAAATTGTCGGTAAATACAACCGCTGCATGCGCCGGCGCGACCAACGCGAAAGCAGCTGCTGCTGCCAAGAAAAGCTTTTTCATGTCAAAACCCCAAAAATCGCGATTTTCTCGCAGTTGATCATTCCCATTGCGACTCGAATCTTCAGGGATAGATTCTTCCCTGTTCGCAGGTGCAACACCACGACGGCCGAAGTGAGTCAATCGTCGTTAAGCCAATTTTAACGAATTTCGTCTGATTTTGGGACAAAAGGCGGGACCGGCAGCCATTTAAGCGGCGCGGACCGCGCGAACCAATTAGCCTTGGCATTGGTCCAGCTATCAATCCTCATCGCCGTTTCACCATGCCCCACACTATGAGCAGGCCAACACTTACCCCCAGCCAAGCCGCAATGGCTGGCGCGGGATCAGCAACGCTGCTTGTCGCGCCTGCCAAGGCGATGATGAAGGCAAAAGGGATGGTGCCAACGGCGTAGCTCATGAGGAAACGCAGGAACGGCATCCGCGCAATCCCCGCCAACACGCTCGCCACCTCCGGCAGCATCGGCAGCGCTTGGCAGACAAACAGCGTCAGCCGGTCATTGCGGGCAAAGCTGCTTTCAATCTCCGCGAGGTCGCTGCCATCGCGCCCGATCCGCCTGAGCATCGCCCTGCCCCCGCTCCTGCCCAAGCCATAGCCCGCCAAGCCCATCAGCATCAGGCCCAGCGCAGCGGCGGCTCCGCCTGCGACCGCGCCCAAAACATGGCCTGCAATCAGGATCGCGGTGATCGTCGGCACGCCAATGAACAAGTCTGCGATCATCAGCGCGACGATACCACCTGCCAGCCACACGGCGTCCATTGCCTTCAACTGGTCAATCAGGGCAACAACCCGTGCCTCAGTGATGCCCAGCGTCTGCCCGAACAGCGAAATCAACGCCACCAACACCAAAAGCCCTAGGCCAAGAAGAGCAAGCGGCTTCATGCGCCCCTTTGCGCCAGCGCGTTAGCATCTTGTCAAGGTTTACAGCTTATTCACCCTTTTTGATCATTAAGAAGTCGCGACATGAAGAGACGGATGAACCCATGAGTGCATTTGGAAAAAGACCTGGTTCAAATGGCCCTGCACGGCCATCCTTTGGCGTTGCGCGGCCAATGCAAGGCGGTGCGGCTGCGCCCGTAGAGCCCGGTAGCGAGATTGCACGCGGCGGTGGCCAGTTTCCGCCTATCCAAAGCGTTGAATTGCCAGCCGTTTCCGCGCCAGCCCCTGAAACCATGGATGCCATGTCGCGACTGGCTGAGCGGGAAGCCTCGCTTGACGCCCCTGCGCAAAAGACAGAAGGCTTTGAACAAAGCATTCACAAGATCAAGGAACAGGTGCTTCCGCGCCTGCTCGAACGAATCGATCCCGAAGCGGCAGCCACGCTGAGCAAAGATGAACTGGCCGAAGAATTCCGCCCGATCATCGGCGAAGTGCTTGCCGAACTGAAACTCACCCTCAACCGGCGCGAGCAATTCGCGCTGGAAAAGGTGCTGGTTGACGAATTGTTGGGCCTTGGGCCGCTCGAAGATCTGATCAATGATCCGGATATCTCGGACATCATGGTCAATGGCCCAGAACAGACCTATATTGAAAAGAAGGGCAAGCTGACGATTGCGCCCATCATCTTCCGCGATGAAGCGCATCTGTTTCAAATTGCCCAGCGCATCTGTAACTCGGTTGGCCGTCGTGTTGACCAAACCACCCCACTTGCCGATGCGCGTTTGAAAGACGGTTCGCGTGT
>DLOX01000166.1:4267-7676 GCA_002478575.1 Sphingomonadales bacterium UBA7473
AACGTGATCGTGCCGCCGCTCTCCCTGCGCGGCACCGCCATTTCCATTCGTAAATTCTCCGCCAAGCCGATCACGCTTGATATGATGGCCAAGGGCGGATCGATGAGCGAGAAGATGGCAACGGCCCTCAAAATTGCAGGCGCTTGCCGGTTTAACATCGTGATTTCCGGCGGTACGGGTTCTGGTAAAACGACTATGCTCAACGCGCTTTCCAAGATGATCGATCCCGGTGAGCGCGTGTTGACGATTGAAGACGCCGCTGAATTGCGCTTGCAACAGCCACACTGGCTCCCGCTTGAAACCCGTCCAGCGAACCTTGAAGGCCAAGGCGAAATCACCATTCGTGACCTTGTGAAAAACGCCCTGCGTATGCGCCCAGACCGCATCATCCTCGGCGAAATTCGTGGCTCTGAGTGTTTCGATTTGCTCGCGGCGATGAACACGGGTCACGATGGATCCATGTGTACGCTCCACAGCAACTCCCCGCGCGAAGCCTTGGGCCGTATGGAAAATATGGTGATGATGGGCGACATTAAAATCCCCAAAGAAGCCATTTCGCGCCAGATTGCGGACTCGGTGGACTTGGTCGTTCAGGTCAAGCGTCTCCGCGACGGTTCACGCCGCGTGACGAACGTTACCGAAGTGGTCGGCATGGAAGGCCCTGTGATCGTGACGCAAGAGCTGTTCAAATATGAATATATTTCCGAAGATGCCGACGGCAAGATCGTGGGCGAATATCGGTCATTGGGACTTCGGCCCTATACGCTGGATAAAGCACGGCAATTCGGCTTTGATCAGCCGTTTTTGGAGGCTTGCCTTTAATTCGGTCGGAGCGGTCGCACTGAACTTTTAATCGGAGCTAACTTTCTGCCAGCGCCCGACGTCCGAACGCAGCTCCAAGAGCATCTTTGTCAATTTCGACATTGGCGCAACCACCGCCTGAATTGGCGCGAAGAAAATCGTCGAGTTGACATCGTCCATCTGCCGACGTGAACTACCAAAATTTGGTTGGACTACCATCGTTTAGCGTTGTTTAACCTTACTCCTCCGAGCTATTCGAATCATCGGTATTCGTGGGGCAAACGCGAATGACAGGGGCAGACGAAAAAATCCGCGATCGGATTTCTCGGCTTTCGCCGGGGCAAAAGCAGTGCTTGTCTTTGGTGTTCAAACACAACTCATCAAAAGAAATTGCGAGGCTCCTGAAAATCTCCCGGCATACCGTGGATCAGCGGATCGCGCGTGCGTGCCAGACACTGGGTCTACCCAACCGGAGAGATGCTGCGCTCACGTTCGCGAAATATGATCCTTTCGTATACGAACCATCTGACATTGCCATGTCCAATGATTTTGGGTCACCACCCAAGTCGGAAGAAGCGTCGAGGGAACAAGGTCCGCAACTGTTGGAAACAATGGCTGCAGACAATTTTGAACCTACCGAGTCAGACCGATCAAGTTCGACCTTGGCGCTTCTTCCAATACCGTTGAGCCCCGGAGAGCGGAATGACCTGGCACTTGTTTACCGATTGGGATGGACCTTCGCCATCTTCGTGCTGGCAACCATTACCAGTGGTGTACTTATTGCAGCACTAGAAGCTCTTGGTCGGCTCATCTAAGTCGCAACCAAATCATCTATTTTTCAAAGAAAGGCGCTCACACACCCTCTGTGGGCGAAGGTGAATTCATGCCAAAGACCCGTATCGAAGCAACACAATCCGTCATTGAACTTTTGAACGCAGCAGAAACCCGCGTTGATGATGCCTTCTCGAGCGTTGCAAGCTTTAACGCGTTTTTGCCGTCGGCACGGCAGCAAGCCCATGTGGCAGCTGAGGTAGGCCAAGAGGCTTTGGAGCATGCGGCTGAAGCAATGCAACACCTTCTAAGGGCGCGAGCAGCTATGGTCGCGTCGCACAAGGCCCTTGCCGTTGTGAAGTCTGACCTAGGCTTAGATACCGTCAATTTTGGTGGCTTGGGTGGAAAGCCCAAAACTGCTCATGTGCCTGCTCTTCAGGCGGTAAGGGCAGCCTGATAGGGCGCTGGGGGTTGACGCGATTGAATTGCTTTGGTGGGATCGAACCATGATTGGCATATTAGCGTCAGCCCTCACACTTCTTGCCGCTTGCTCCTTCGCCTTGACGTTCGGCGGAAGAGACGAGCGTCAAGCTGCGGCTTGCTTTTCAGCAGCTGCGATTGGAAGTGCCTTCCCAATGAATGGCTACGCGAGCGTTGAGTTGTTCATTCTTTCGATTGATCTAGTCTTGGCCGGCTTCCTGTTCTGGCTTGTTCTTTATTCGAAGGCATTTTGGCCAATATGGGCGACAGCATTTCACATGATCACCTTAGCGACACATGCGTGCCTTTGGCTTCAACCCAACATTCTCCCGATCGCATATGCAACATTCGGGATAGCTTGGTCTTACCCGGTCCTTTTTGCCTTAATATGGGGGACGAGGGAGGAAATGCATTTTCGGAGGATGTCAGCGAGATCGAACGCCTAGCGTCGATTCTACAACCACTGTCTAGATATGATGCGATTGAAGTTGCCGAAGATTTGCTCAAAGAATTTGGGTCTCTTGGCGACATATTTTGGAATGATGATATACAGAATCAGATTTATAGATATGTTGATCAAGACGTATGGAATCGTATTTTTAGCGTACGACAGTTACTTGAAGAATCTATCAATTCTCGTGTGAAGCAACGCCCAATCCTTGCAGATATGGACGCGTTGAAGAACTACTTGATGAGTTACCTTGCCTTCAATCAGACTGAAACTGCGTTGGGTCTATTTCTCGACACGAAAAACGGCCTCATTCGTGAGGTTATTTTAGCGTCAGGCACAATTCGTGAGGTCACCGTTTATCCCGGAGAGGTTGCAAGGCAGAGCCTACAATTAGGTGCAGCTGGCGTGATCCTGGTTCACAATCACCCTTCAGGTAATTTTCAGCCAAGCGGGCCTGATATTAGAATAACCCACAAAATCCAAGACGCATGTCGCTCTATAGATGTGCTTCTTATCGACCACATCATAGTCGCCCGATCCGGATGGTTTAGCATGAGGGGGAAAGGACTGCTCTAGAATCAAGGTGCCAGTTTACTAAATCCACCAAATCCCCCAACACCCCTAACCCATGCTTCTGCACTATGCTCAGCAGCTTGAGCACCATCCCGCTGGGGCGTTTGGCTCCGGTTTCCCATTTCTCGATGGTGGACTCACTGGTGTTGAGCGTGCGGGCGAAGACGGGCGGCTGGGCTTTTGTGGCTTCGGCGTGCGCAAACGCACATCACTTCCCCTCTCCCATGGGGAGAGGATAGGGAGCCTTAGCAGCGAAGCGAGTTAGGCGGAGTTGGTGAGGGGGTTGTGCCTTTTCCGGATAGAGCGCCCCCCTTTGTGCCTTCGTGGCTTCGT
>DLOX01000261.1:0-2212 GCA_002478575.1 Sphingomonadales bacterium UBA7473
GATCGCATCCTGATGGCTGCCCGAAAAGGCCGTGAAGACCAGCTCGCCGCCATAGGGATGGCGGGGATGGACGGGCAGCTGATTGCAATATTCCACCGTCTGGATGACGTCATCAATGTTGGAGAAATCCAGTTCGGGATCAATGCCTTGGGTATACATGTTGAGGCCAACCGTCACGAGGCAGCAATTGCCCGTCCGCTCGCCATTTCCAAACAGGCAGCCTTCAACACGGTCCGCGCCTGCCATCAGGCCAAGTTCCGCCGCGGCCACGCCCGTGCCCCGATCATTATGGGTGTGGAGCGAAATGATCACCGCATCGCGATTGGGGATGTTGTGATGGAAATACTCAATCTGATCCGCATAGATATTGGGCGTTGCGCACTCGACCGTCGCGGGCAGATTGAAGATGATGGGATGATCTGGCGTTGGCTTCAAAACATCCATCACCGCTGAACAGCATTCGAGGCTGAGATCGAGCTCTGCGGTTGAGAAAGTCTCTGGGCTATATTCAAAATGCCAATCTGTATCAGGCTGCTTCGCTGCTTCATCGCGGAGCAATTTCGCGCCTGCAATCGCGATATCGCGGACTTGGCCTTCATCCATCTGGAACACATATTTGCGCCAAGCGGGCGATATCGCGTTGTAGAGATGGATGATCGCTTTCTTGGCGCCGCGCAGCGACTCAAATGTCTGCGGGATCAAGTCAGCGCGAGATTGGGTCAGGACCTGAACGATCACATCGTCCGGAATACGGCCATTTTTGACAAGGCCTGAGATGAAATCAAACTCCGTCGCACCGGCACTGGGGAAGCCTACCTCAATCTCTTTCAGGCCGACTTTGACCAGCAGATCGAAAAAGCGGGTCTTCTTCTCCGCATCCATCGGATCGATGAGCGATTGATTGCCATCGCGCATGTCTGTGGAAAGCCAGCGCGGCGCTTTGGTGATGGTTTTGCTTGGCCATTGCCGATCCGGCAAATTGATCTGCGGAAAAGGGCGATATTTTGCTGATGGGTCACGCAACATGATCAAAATTCTCTCTTCGAAAGCCTTGGGTTTGGATGCTGTTTAAGCCCTTAGGCAGCGCCGTATGGTTGCCCACACGCGGTTACAAACGCGCCTAAGGGCGCGTAAGTCGAAGGAGGAGAAGGCCTTTGGCGGCGGTCATGAGGGCCTGTTAACCTCAAGACCGCCGCCTTGTCCAGCGCTTAAGCGGTTTTTTCGAACGCGACGCTGATCGTCAGGCTTACTTCGTCACTGACCAGCGGCAAGGCATAGCCCATACCCCAATCGGTCCGTTTGATCTTGGTGGTGGCGTGGAAGCCAATGGTTTCCTTGCGGCGGAAGGGATTGGTGCCAACACCAATGAACTTGGTATCAAGCGTGACCGGCTTGGTGACGCCATTCAGGGTCAAATTGCCCATGATCTTGGCGGTGCTTCCGCTGGCAACGACCGAGGTCGAAACGAATTTCGCATTGGGATGAGCCGCGATATCGAAGAAGTCAGCGGGTTTTCCGTCTTTCCCAGCCCGGAGCATATGTTCCGTCAGGCCTTTGCTGGACGTGGCCACTTGGTTGATTGGGATATCAATGCTGACCTTGGCATCATTGGGCTTGGCGGGATCAAGCGTCAGCGTGCCGGTTGGTTCGCCGAAAAGCCCGAAATAATCGTTGAAGCCGAAATGGTTGACGCTCCACATGATCTGGGCGTGGGTCTTCTCCACTTCGTAGGTGCCTGCTTTCACAAGCGAAGGATCCGCTTTGCCGGGAGGGCCAGCGGGCGGTCCGCCTTGGGCAATCAAAGGGGCAGCGGCGAGAAGGGGAAGGGCATAGAATAAAGCGCGCATGGCGGAGCTCCTGCAAAAAGGAAGGGGGCCACACCAATGTCGGTGCAGCCCCCCAATAAGTCAACCAAGGCTTTTTGCGGTTGGCCCAATCAGTTCTTCGTCTGATCGACCAGCTTATTCTTGGCAATCCAAGGCATCATCGCGCGCAACTCAGAACCAACCTTCTCAATTGGATGAGCGGCTGCGGCCTTGCGTGCGGCCTTTAGCTCGGGCTGGCCAGCGCGGTTATCGAGCACGAAATTCTTCACGAACCGGCCTGATTGAATATCGGCCAGCACGCGCTTCATCTCGGCCTTTGTCTCATCAGTGATGATGCGTGGGCCCGTGGTGATGTCACCATATTCGGCGGTGTTGCTGATCGAATA
>DLOX01000261.1:2277-9559 GCA_002478575.1 Sphingomonadales bacterium UBA7473
ATGCCGCCTTCATAGAGCAGATCAACGATCAGCTTGGTTTCATGCAAACATTCGAAATAGGCCATTTCTGGGGCGTAACCGGCTTCGGTCAGCGTTTCGAAACCGGCTTGGATCAGGTGCGTGATCCCGCCGCAAAGTACCGCTTGTTCGCCGAACAGATCGGTTTCGCACTCTTCCTTGAAATTGGTTTCGATGATGCCGCTGCGGCCACCGCCGACGCCTGAAGCATAGGCCAAGCCGACATCATGCGCGTTGCCGCTGGCATCTTGATGGATGGCGATCAAGCAAGGGACGCCACCGCCGCGCTGATATTCGCTGCGCACCGTGTGACCGGGGCCTTTGGGGGCGATCATGATCACATCGAGATCAGCGCGGGGTTCGATCAGGCCGAAGTGGACGTTGAGACCATGAGCAAAAGCAAGCGTCGCGCCGGATTTCATGTTTGCGTGCAGATCGTCCGCATAAATGGCGGCTTGATGCTCGTCTGGCGCGAGCATCATGATGATGTCGGCCCAAGCGGCAGCTTCCTTGTTGGGCATGACCTTAAAGCCAGCGCCTTCCGCCTTCGCGGCCGTTGCTGATCCCGGACGAAGTGCAATCGCAACCTCTTTCACGCCTGAATCACGAAGATTCTGCGCATGGGCATGGCCCTGGCTGCCATAGCCGATGATGGCGATTTTCTTATTCTCGATCAGTTTGAGATCGGCGTCACGATCGTAGTAAACACGCATGCTTTCTTCCTTTTTCGTCACCCCCTGAAGGGAGCCATGAACCCTACGTCCGTGCCTATGGATTCCCGCTTTCGCGGGAATGACGGACGAAATCGATACTGTTGTTAAACTGCTTCTTTGCCCCGCGCCATGGCGACAATGCCCGTGCGCGCGACTTCGACCAAGCCAATTTCGCTCATCAGATCAACAAAGCGGTCAATCTTGGTGGAGGCGCCTGTGACTTCAAACACGAAGCTTGAAATCGTCGTATCCACCACATTGGCACGAAACACTTCGGCAAGCCGCAGCGCTTCGATGCGGTGATCACCAGTCCCAGCGACTTTAACCAAGGCCAATTCGCGCTCAACATGATCGCCAAGCACAGTCAGATCAACCACGCGGTGAACAGGCACCAGCCGATCAAGCTGCGCGACCACCTGTTCGATCACAGCAGGCGTGCCGCTGGTCACAATGGTGATCCGGCTGACGCTGTCATCTTCAGTGATGTCAGCGACGGTCAGGCTTTCAATATTATAGCCACGTGCCGTGAACATGCCTGCAATCCGCGCGAGAACGCCCGGTTCGTTCGACACAGTGACGGAGAGCGTGTGGCGCTCGATAGGTCCAGTTTTAATGTGCATTAGCTTTTAGAAACCTCAACTTGAGCTTCAAACAAGGGCAGCTTCATGAGGGACAAAGTTGCTCCACCAGCTGCAACAATGAATCCCACTATCGCCCAAGCATATTCTTTGTTCTTCCAATCCAATAACGACCTGCAAATCGCATAAACTGCGGCAATCGCAGCAAACAATTCTAGCAAATGGACGGCCGATAGGGCGCTCATCAGACCAGCGCCTTTGCCTCATCCGACATTTCGCCGGAAACCTTATGGTCAGATAGGATCATATCCGTGTGAGCAGCGCCCGATGGGATCATCGGGAAGCAATTGGCGAGCTTGGTCACCAAGCAATCGACAAGCACTGGCCCATCATGATCCAGCATCGCTTGAATGCCCGATTCCAGATCAGCAGGGTCTTCAATGCGAATGCC
Source organism: Sphingomonadales bacterium UBA7473 (assembly GCA_002478575.1). GTDB lineage: Bacteria > Pseudomonadota > Alphaproteobacteria > Sphingomonadales > Sphingomonadaceae > Aquisediminimonas. The sequence continues at coordinate 4,038 of DLOX01000261.1, forward strand.
CTTCCAACCATAAGCCTCGGCGAGCTTCACAAAATCGGGCAGGGAGTCGCTATAGCTTTCGGCATAGCGGCTGGCGTAGGTCAGTTCCTGCCATTGGCGGACCATCCCCATATATTCATTGTTCAGGATGAAGATTTTGACGGGCAAGCGATATTGGGTCGCGGTGCCAAGCTCTTGAATATTCATCTGAATGGAGGCTTCCCCGGCAATGTCGATGACGAGTGCATTGGGATTGCCCAGTTGCGCGCCAATCGCGGCGGGAAGGCCATAGCCCATCGTGCCAAGGCCGCCTGAGGTCAGCCATTTGTTGGGATCTTCAAAATGGAAATATTGCGCCGCCCACATTTGGTGCTGGCCGACCTCCGTTGTGATGATTGGCTTCTTGCGATGGGTAGCCTTGAAGAGCGCCTCAATGGCGGCCTGGGGCATGATTTCGGCCTTGGAGGCGGGATAAGCGAGCGACTTCTTCTCGCGCCATTCGTTGATCCGGCCCCACCAAGCGGAAAGATCAGCCTTTTGATGCTGACGGCCTTTCCAGACCTTGACCATATCTTCCATGACCCGGCCAACATCGCCGACAATGCCAAGATCAACGCGCACCGTTTTGTTCATGGAGCTGCGATCAATATCGACATGGATTTTCTTGGATTTGGGCGAGAAAGCGTCAAGCCGCCCAGTCACGCGGTCATCAAAGCGAGCGCCAAGGCAGAGGATGAGGTCGGCCTGGTTCATCGCCCAATTGGCTTCATAGGTGCCGTGCATCCCCAACATGCCAAGCCATGCGTCGCCGGACGCCGGATAGGCTCCCAAGCCCATCAGGGTAGACGTGACGGGGGCACCGGTGATCCGCGCCAGTTCGCGCAGCACCATGCTCGCCGCTGGGCCAGCATTGATGATGCCGCCGCCAGTATAGAGGATAGGCCGCTCGGCCGCTGCAAGCATTTCCACTGCCGTTTCGATCAGCTTGATGTCACCCTTCACCTGCGGCTTGTAGCTTTTATGCTCAATCTTGCCAGGCTTCTTATATTCCGCAGTCGCAACCTGAACATCCTTGGGGATGTCGATGACAACAGGGCCGGGGCGGCCCGACGTGGCGATATGAAAGGCTTCATGGATAACGTCGCCGAGCTTTGCAGGCGATTTCACCAGATAATTATGCTTGGTGCAGTGGCGCGTGATGCCAACAGTGTCTGCCTCTTGAAAAGCATCCGAGCCGATCAAATGCGTCGCGACTTGGCCGGTGATCACTACCATCGGAATTGAATCCATCAGCGCATCGGTAATGCCGGTGACCGCGTTGGTCGCGCCGGGCCCCGACGTGACAAGCACTACGCCGGGCTTTCCGGTCGAGCGCGCATAGCCTTCAGCGGCATGGGTTGCGGCTTGTTCGTGGCGAACAAGGATATGCTTGATGCGCTTTTGCTGAAAAATCGCATCGTAAATGGGAAGGACGGCACCACCGGGATAGCCAAAGATCGTATCCACGCCGAGGTCGCACAGCGCCTCAACTAGGATATTCGCTCCTGACAGTTCCTTAGGCATGATCTTTCCACTTTCTCTGCTTTGTCGGCTGCGCCTGTTGCGGTGCAGCATGGTCAATTGCAAGCGCTGGCCGCTAAACGTAATAAATTAGCTTGTCAACGACTTTTGACGTAATTTTATTGCTATTTCATTTATAGTTTCGGCATCTAATTGCGCCTGTATCCGCTCCCAATCGGGCGGAGGCTGGTTGCGGAACCAAGTATACTGCCGCTTTGCGTAGTTTCGAGTGGCTTGCTGCCCGGCCCCAATATGCTCAGCGGCCTGATCCGGGTCGTCTAACAGTGCGGCTACCTCTCGCACGCCAATAGCCCGCATGACTGGCAAGTCGGGGTCCAAGTTGCGGGCCAGAAGTGCTCTTACTTCCGCTTTTCCCTCGTCACCCGCCATCGCAATGAAGCGCTCATCACAGCGAGCGTAGAGCCAATCGCGAGGCGGGAGAAGGAGGGCGCCGGTTACGCTGAACTGATCCCCGATGCCTCCGATCTGCTCCTTTTGCCAGTTGGCCAAAGGTCGCCCGGTTGACCGCACAACCTCCAAGGCGCGAGCGATGCGCGTGCTATCTTGAGGAGCGAGCCTTGCTGCGGCTGCATAATCTTCGGTCTGAAGCTGGGCATAGGCTTCGTCGGTCGGGAGCGCTCGAACCGCCCGTCGGACTTCCGGATCAATATCGGGAACCGGCGCGATGCCATCCAGCAATGTTCGCAGATACAGCCCAGTGCCCCCAACAAGCACAGGTAAGCGACCTTCACTCGTCGCTTGCTGTATCTCAGACTTGGCGAGGCTCGCCCAATGAGCCGCTGAGCAAGCCACCGCTCCATCAATCGTGCCGAACAGCCGGTGAGGGGCTTTTGCCTCTTCTTCCGCGCTGGGCCGAGCGGAGATGATCCTCAGGTCCGCATAGACTTGGCTTGCATCTGCATTGATGATTGTGACGGGCATCAGCCTTGACAGCGCAAGCGCAAGCGCGGATTTGCCGCTGGCCGTTGGGCCAGCAATCACCATCAAAGGAGCCTTCATGTTCATCGCGACGCTCGTAGCAAAGGATGCGCTTTCTGTCGGCGATATTTCTGAGGGACAGGATCGGCTGGTGTCCGCAGGCTGCGGACCGAGCGATTTCCGATGGCTGGAAGAAGGAAAAGCGGCTGATTTGCGCTTTTCGGCGGATGCAGTAGCTGCTCGGACTGCGCTCGATGACCAGTTGGGCGCGATTGATGTGATCATTCAAAAGGAAGCTCATCGCCGTCGGAAGCTTCTCGTCGCGGACATGGATTCGACCATGATCACCGTTGAATGCATCGATGAACTGGCCGACTATGCCGGGATCAAACCCCAGATAGCCGAAGTCACCGAACGGGCCATGCGCGGCGAGCTGGACTTTGAAGATGCTCTGCGCAGCCGTGTGGCCTTGCTCAAAGGCTTGCCTGAGCGCGTGATCGCACAATGCCTCGAAGAGCGTGTGAAGTTGATGCCGGGCGGAAAGGCTTTGGTGCAGGCCATCCATGGCAATGGCGGCATGGCGGTGCTTGTCTCCGGCGGCTTCACCCATTTCGCGGAGCCGGTAGGCCAAATGATTGGCTTTGATCGCATGATCGCCAACCGCTTGGGCTTTGCTGACGGAGCATTGAGCGGTGAAGTGGATGGCGAGATTGTCGGTGCTGAAACCAAGAAGGCGACCTTGCTATCTGTATTGGAAGAGCGCAGCTGGGCCATCTCCGACAGCATTGCCGTTGGCGATGGTGCCAATGACATCGCCATGATCGAAGCAGCTGGGTTAGGCGTCGCTTATCACGCCAAGCCTAAGACGGAGGCCGCAGCAGATGCCGCCATCCGTCATGCCGATTTGGAAGCCATTGCCTTTGCTATTAGAGGATAAGGCTAGTCGCCAAACGCCACTAAGGCCGCCCGCGCAATCGGCTCTCCCCATTCCTGAACGAAATGGCCGGCCTCTTCGACAATCATGGGAGGTGGGCAGCCGCGGATCAGGCTGTGCATGTGCATCATCGCATTCTTGGTGATGACGGGGTCTGATGCGCCGATTGCCATGAAGCTTTGGCCGGACCATGTGTCCCGCCACCAATCGCGAGATTGCTGACTAATCTTCGCGCCGGGCGAATCGGGTTCACCGGGCACAAGTTCTGGGAATTGGCGGACGCCTGCCTTGTAAGTCACATCCGGGAAGGGCGCGCCGTAGGCCGCCGCTTCTGCATCGCTCAATACGCCTGTTCCGCGTTGCATCAAGGCGGCAATATCCATGTCCGGCTGGCTTCTGTTGTAAAGTTGCCAGGCTTTGAACCCATCGCCCAAGGGCACCTCACCGGTCGCAAAGCCCGTGTTCATGATGATCAAGCGGTTGAATCGCTCTGCCATGAACGGCGGCAAAGTTAGGCCGAGCAGCCCGCCCCAATCTTGGCAAACCAAGGTAACATTCTGAAGGTCAAGCGTTTCGACCAACTCGACCAGCCCAGCGCGGTGAAAATCGAAGGTGTAAACCACTTGATCGGTTGGTTTGTCTGATTTCCCAAATCCGAAAAGATCAGGCGCGATCACGCGGCCCTTCTCGGCAAAGATCGGCAGCATTTTGCGGTAAAGATAAGACCAACTCGGTTGGCCGTGAAGGCATAGAAAAGTCCGATCTCCTTCGCCCTCATCCAAATAGTGCATTCGCAAGCCATTGGATTGGGTAAGGTAATGTGGCTCGAAGGTATAGCCGGGTAGGTTTGCGAAACGATCATCAGGGGTGCGGACAAAGTCAATCATGCAGCAGGCCTCACTTCTACAGGGACCCCACTCAAGGCAGCATTGCCAGAGATGGGATCGATCAGGCATTCGTCGGTCAGGTCATTGATGCTCACCCCGGCATGCGCTCCAGCGACCGCCATGCGAACGCCGGGCAGGCCATGGCCCCAGCCATGGGGGATGGAAACCACGCCGGGCATGACATCATCGGTCACTTCAACGGCGATACGGATATTGCCGGTGCGTGACGAGACTTCAGCAAGCGATCCATCGCCCAAATTGCGAGCGCGGGCGTCTGCTGGGTTCATCATCATGGTGCAGCGATCCGGGCCTTTGACGAGGCGGGCGCTGTTGTGCAGCCAGCTGTTGTTGGACCGAACATGGCGACGGCCGATCAGCACGAGGCCCTCTTTCGCTTGGGCTGTGGCCGCTAACCGCTCCAAGTCCGCAAGCATTTCTGGGCGAGCGACATTGATCCGCTTGTCGGCTGTGCGAAGGCGTTCTGGGAACAGACCTGCATTGAGTTCCCCAAAGTCTAGGCCGCTTGGCGCGGATGCCAAAGCTTCCAGGCTGGTCTGATAAGGACCCGCCCGAAGCAATCCATCGAGCATCTCTGGCGGGGTTGGAGAGTCAGGCGCTTTCCCGGTGATTGCCGCCGCGAGGCCGCGAATAATCTCCCAATCGGCCAGCGTCTCAGCGTCTTTCTCAAAGATAGGCGGCGAATATTTGGCGATATTCCTGACTGCAATAGGCAACAGGAACAGGCCATAATGATCCTTCTCCAATGGCCCGGCTGGCGGAAGGATGTAATGTGCCCGCCGCGCTGTCTCGTTCATATACATGTCGATGGAAACCATCAGATCGAGCCGACCAAGCGCTTCGTCCAGCCGCCGCCCGTTGGGGCTCGATAGCACCGGATTGCCCGCGAGAAGGAAAAGCGCTTTGATCTGGCCTTCCCCCGGTGTTTCCATTTCCTCCGCCATGCAGGCCGCTGGAAATTCTCCCAAGACTTCGGGATGGCCAGAGACGCGGCTGTGGAACCGACCCATTGCTCCGGCCCCAAGCGCCGCGACTGTGTCTGCCGCAGGCAAAGTGAAGAGCAAGCCGCCTTCGCGGTCGAGTTGCCCTGTCGCGATATTGGCCAGCGCAATCAGCCAAGAGCAAAGCGTGCCGAAGCTTTGGGTTGCAGAACCGATGCGGCCATAAAGCGCGGCGGGGCCGCTGAGCATCCGATCAGCGACATA
>DLOX01000261.1:9609-11375 GCA_002478575.1 Sphingomonadales bacterium UBA7473
CGACATATTCGATTTCGGCAAGGTCGACCCCTGCGCGAGCGGCACAGCTGGCAGCATCAAACCCAGCCAGCACAGCCCAGACAGTTTCCCAGCCGTCTATGTAATCACTGTTCTTAGGTCCCTTCATTTGGATAGTCCGCAAAAGCGCGATCAGGAACCAAGCATCCCCGACCGGGCGGATGAAGAGGTGCTTGTCCGCAATTTTGGCTGTCTCGCTCCGCCGGGGATCAATAACGATCAGCTGTCCTCCGCGCTTTTGCAGCGCCTTGGCGCGGTTCTTGAAATCAGGGACAGTCCAAGTGCTGCCGTTGGAGGCCATGGGATTGCCGCCCATGATGATCATCGTTTCGGTGCGATCAATATCGGGCACGGCCCAAAGCCCGCTATGGCCATAGAGCCAAAGGTTGGAGACTTGATGCGGCATTTGATCGAGCGTGCTTGCCGAGAACATGGTCTTGGTGCGCAGCGCCTTTTTCAGATCGCCCGAAGTCAGTATATTGGCGTAATTATGCGCATTGGGATTGCCGACATAAAGCGCGGTTGATCGTTCATCCTTGGCCAAAACCGCGCGAACCTTTTCACCAATCTCGACAAAGGCTTGATCCCAGCTGATTTCATCCCAATGCTCGCCGGTGCGCTTCATAGGCTTGCGCAGACGATCTGGGTCATCCTGCAGATCGGCAATGGCGGTCGCCTTGGGGCAAATATGCCCGCGAGACAGCGGATTATCGGGATCGCCTTTGATCGAAAGCACCGTCCGCCCCTCTACCTGAATCAGCAAACCACAATTGGCTTCGCACAAATGGCAAGTGCGGTGATGGATGGTGGGCATGGCTCTCTCCTCGTTGACTGCAAGCTATGCGATTGGTGGCGAATTGCAACTTGAAACCCACGCCCCTTGAGGGTCTGGGGTTTCGCCCCTAAAGGCCCCCTCCATGGCGAAGATACAGACACCACGGCCCATTCGCGGCACGCAAGATATGCTGGGCGATACGGCAGACCGGTTTCACCATGTGGTGGAGACTTTTGATCGGGTGCGTCGCCTCTATAGCTTTAAGCGGATCGAAGTTCCGGTGATCGAGCCGACCGCGGTTTTCTCGCGCAGTTTGGGCGAAACGACCGACGTCGTCTCGAAAGAAATGTACACATTCGAAGATCGCGGCGGGGATAGCGTGACGCTGCGGCCGGAGTTTACCGCAGGCATTTGCCGCGCTTATCTGACCGATGGCTGGCAGCAATATGCGCCGCTCAAGGTCGCAACGCATGGGCCTTTGTTTCGCTATGAGCGGCCGCAAAAGGGGCGCTATCGTCAATTTCACCAGATTGATGCGGAAGTCATTGGGGCAGGGGAGCCCGCGGCGGACATTGAGCTGCTGTGCTTTGCCGATCAGTTGCTGAAAGAATTGGGCATCACCGAAGGGGTGACGCTGACGCTTAATACGCTGGGTGATGCGGCCAGCCGCGATGCTTGGCGGGCAGGGCTTGTCGCCCATTTTGAGGCGCATCGGGAGGAGCTGTCGGAGGATAGTTTGAAGCGGCTTGCCGTCAATCCGATGCGAATATTGGACAGTAAAGACCCGCGCGACATTCCCATTGCTGCCAGCGCGCCCGATATTGATGCTTATCTCACTGGCGAAGCGCAGGAGTTTTTCGGACGAGTGACCGAAGGCTTGGATGCTGCCGGCGTCGCGTGGGAACGCAATGCCCGGCTGGTGCGGGGCCTCGACTATTATCGGCATACGGCCTTTGAATTTGTCACCGACCGG
>DLOX01000024.1:0-975 GCA_002478575.1 Sphingomonadales bacterium UBA7473
CCGGGTCAAGCCCGGAATGACAACAGGGCTAAGCTCGCCGATACCAGAATACACCATCCTCAACTGTTCGCGTCACGCGGCCCATATGTTCAAGACGATGGAAATGCGCTAGCGCCTCACCGGTCGCCAATTCGCGATTGCGGCCTTCGATGACGCGGTTGAAGAGCAGATGGAAACTATCGACGACCCGCATTGGCTTGTCCGTCAACGCCGCTTCGATCGCATCCAAACGCCGGTGATGTTCCTCGCGCAAGCTAATCAACCGGGCGTGGAGGCCATAGAAGGGCTCACCATGCGCCGGGCAAATCAGCAAGTCATTCGGGAGCAGCAACAGCTTCTCAATCGAGTCAAACCATTCGCCGAGCGGATCCGCCTCAGGCTCCGTCAGAACGACGGAAACGTTTGAGCTGATGCGCGGCAGCACTTGGTCTCCCGAGATCATGACACCATCGGCATCATTGACGAGACAAGCATGCTCTGGGCTGTGGCCAGAACCTACGACAATGCGCCATTGATGCTTGCCCAATGAAAGCTGATCGCCGTCCTTTAGCCGCCGATAATTCATCGGCATTTCAAAAACGACCTTGCGGAACCCGCCCCAGCCGCTTGCCGTCATATCATCCAGCGCGTCTTGATCCCAACCGCACGACCGCTGCAAAGTGACAAAAGCTTCAGGCACTTCAGTGCGGGGATCGGCACTGATCATCCGCGCGGTCAGCCACTCACCACGCGTCATCCAAAGCTCTATGTCGAACCGTTTGCACAGCCATCCGGCAAGGCCGATATGATCGGGATGCAAGTGAGTGCAAATGACTCGGGTCGCTTGTTCGCCGGCGAGTTCACCCGCGAAAATGGCTTTCCATTCGTCGCTGCAATCCTTGATCTTCATGCCCGTATCAACCGGCACAAAGCCATCTTCGTCATCGAGCAGCCAGCTGTTGATATGGCCAAGGGAGCCCGGCATCGGAATGCGTG
>DLOX01000024.1:1035-6790 GCA_002478575.1 Sphingomonadales bacterium UBA7473
ATGACCTTCCCGCCGCCGGGAACCGAAGTGCCCCAGGGGTAAGTCAAACCATTGGCGCTGGTGGCCGTAAAACTATCATCCGCCATCAGCGAAGCATCAGGCGATGAAGTGCGGCTCACTGGTCGTTCTTCTCCTGAGCAGCCGCTTCAGCCGCAAAAGCCTCTTCAGCAGCCGTTGCCGCAGCAGTCCGCTCAGCACGTAGCTCTTCGATGAGGGCGGCACGATCGCCTTCCAACCGGTCATCGGTCTTGGCCGCAAGGCCCTTGGCTTTGGCGGCTTTGGCAACCGCCGCATCGAGTTCGCGCTGAGAACAAAGGCCCAATGTCACGGGGTCTTTCGGGGTGATCTCAAGAATGTTCCAATGCGAACGCTCCCGGATCGCAAGGATCGTGTTGCGCGTCGTGCCAATCAAACGGCCAATGGCACCATCCGAAAGCTCAGGATGATTGCGCAGGATCCAGGCAATGCCATCGGGCTTGTCTTGACGCTTGGATACAGGCGTATAGCGTGGACCCTTGGTGCGGGTCGCGGTGTCTAGGACACGCGCCATCTGCAGCTCGTAATTGGGATCGGCTTGGCCTTTGTCGATTTCAGCCAAGGTCAATTCGCCGGCGCGGACAGGATCGCGACCAATCAGTTTGGTGCCTGTCGTCTCGTCAGCAATGGCCTGCACTTCCAAAATATGGAGGCCGCAAAAGCGAGCAACTTGTTCAAAGGTCAGCGCTGTATTGTCAATCAACCAAGACGCCGTGGCATGGGGCATAAGCGGCTGTGCCATGCGATATTCTCCAATAAAAGAAGGGCCGCCCCTTACCGGAGCGNNTCATCCGCCATCGCCTGCACTTCCAAGATGTGCAGTCCGCAAAATTCGGCGATCTGCGGAAAGCTGAGTGCGGTGTTATCAACCAGCCAAGCAGCTGTCGCATGCGGCATCAGGGGAACGAGGCCATTTTGGGCCATGGGGTTTTCTCCAATTAAAAGGGCCGCCCCTTACCGGAGCGGCCTGATATTGCAGGCTGCTTAGTGCGAGCCTCGCCTAAGGGCAAGGGGGAATGGGGCAGCTCCTATCTGTAAATCAGCGGAGCTTAGCCACCAACAGCTCCGCTTCCTTCCTCCATTTCCCGCGCTCAACACCCGGATGTTTGGGCAACAAATCCCAATTCGCACCTGCCGCTGTGGCCAAATGACGCGCGACGCGATCAATTTCTGGCGCCGTTTCGCGTTCGCAGCCCGGGACATCGGGCATCATGCTATGATTCCAGCTCATTCGTTTCACTCCATTTCACTAGATCTGGGTAACCTTGCCCTTGGCCCAATAAGCACCCGCTCACCCCTTTTTCTCAAAAGGCGAGCGGGTGCGGGGAATGGCGCTCCATTCCCCATTGTCGGCGATGGCGGCCTGTGACCTTCCCGTTCGCGACCCATCACAGGCCGTTCACGCATCGCCGAAACTTGGGCCAGGGATTAAAATTCCCCAGCAACACCGGCACGCACCGCCGTGTCCTTGCCGCCGCTGTGCGAAACGCCTGCTGTGAAGGCAAAGGGCGTGTCACTGTTGATGCGGTGCATCAGCGAGAAGCTGAACGCGACTTCTCCGCGATAGACAGCGCTGTTCGCTGCGTAGCTGGTTTTGCCGGGTGCCGAAGGGAAAGGCGCATCGGCCATCGCCACCGCCGCCGCAATTCCACGTCGCGCCTCTTTTCGGTTGGCTTTAGCAAGATCAAAGAGTGCGACTTGCGCGGCCTCAATCGTGGTAAGACGGTTGTTGAGATTGTTTGGAAGCAAGGCGTTCAGCTGAGCGATCTGCGTATTTTGAGCCGCATCTGATGCCTGCAGCGCAGAAATGGACGGGCGGATCGTCGTGTCGCGGCCAACGGTGCCGCTGGCATCGACCGTCATCACATCGGTCGGGCCAACCTGCGCTGTTGTGCTGGCGGCGATATCGCCGACCGTCACCGAGCTGCCCGTCCCGCCCAGCATGACCTGGTTGGCGCGGGTGGTCGTGGCATTTACGCCGAGCGCGGTTGAGTTATCGAAGGCAGCGTTTGAAGCACGACCGATGGCCGAGGCACCATTGCCTGCAGCATTCGACTGATGCCCGACAGCAAGCGAGATATTGCCCGTCGCCCGCGCCTGCCAGCCAAAAGCCTGCGCACCGCGACCCGATGCCACCGCCTCGCCGCCGATGGCGGTTGAGTGGAAACCAGTCGACTGTGCCTGATCGCCCAGCGCCACCGAATCGTCATTGTTCGCAACGGCTGCATTGCCGATGGCGACGCTGGTGATACCGGTCGAGGTCGCGCTGCTGCCCATACCAATATTATTGTCGCCGACGGTGTTGGTGTTCACGCCAAAGGCAATTGCCGAAACACCAGCGGCAGTGGAATTCAGGCCCAGCGCCTGTGTTCCCAGCCCTTGCGCATCGGCATTCTGACCCAGCGCAACCGCTGACAGGCCTTGCGCCAGCGACTGATCGCCCAGCGCCACCGCACCATCGCCCAGCGCGCTGTTGTTCGCGCCAATGGCAACCGCACCGGTGCCGACCGCCACATTGGGATCGCCAATCGCGACTGCGCCGTTGCCGGTCGCGGTGTTGGCAAGGCCTATGGACACCGCCGCGCCGCCATTGGCTGTCGCACCATTGCCGATGGCGACGGCATTATCAGTTTCTGCGACTGCTGTGCTGCCCATTGCGATCGCGCTGTTGCCAATGGCGGTAGACTGATCGCCAACGGCGATGCTCTGCGCCCCCACTGTGTCTGCCCCTCTGCCGAACGCGAGCGATGCTACTCCTCGCGCTTCGGCGACAGAGCCCAAAGCGACTGAGAAAGAGGCCTCACTCAACGACCGGTCGCCGATTGCGATGCCATCTTCGGCGGTTGCCGCAACGTCGCTGGACCGACCCATCGCGATGGAATCGTCTCCAAGCGCTTCCGCGCCGACGCCGATACCGACCGTGCCAAAGCCCGCCGCCTCTGCGCCATCACCGATAGCCACTGACGACGTTCCGGTTGCGTCCGCAGAATTGCCGAGAGCGGTCGCATTTGTTCCGGTCGCCGTCACGGCCCTGCCAATCGCGATGCTGTTTTCAGCTTCGGCTAGCGCGCCAGTCCCTAGCGCCAGACTGTTGTCAGCTGTGGCATTGGCCGTAGCGCCCATCGCAATGGCGTTCACAGCTTGGCTGTTGGCATCATTGCCGATGGCAATGCCGTTTGTTGCGTTCGGAGACGTATCGCTGTTTTCGCCAATCGCAATGGAGCGGACGCCCAGCGCGTCTGCCCTGACGCCGAGGGCTGCAGCAGATTCTGCGGCATCCGAACCAGTGCCAATAGCAACGGCTCCGGCACCCAAAGCGTCGGACTGGCTGCCAATGGCGACGGAATCCACGCCTGCCGCATCAGCACTTGCGCCGATTGCGGTCGCACGAAAGGCGCTGGCAAGCGAACGATCACCAAGTGCGGTCGCACTCTCATCGGCGGCTATCGCATTGATACCAACAGCTGTGGCATTAATGACGGGAGGCGGAGTTGTGTTGCCAGGAACGGCAATGCTGCCAGCGGTCGCATTGGCACCCAGCGCCGTATTGCCCGTGTCGCCCGCGAACGAACCTGCGCCCACTGCGGTCGAATTTTCGCCCTCAGCCGATGCAACCGGGCCGACCGCCGTCGAGCTGGTGCCACCAGCGCTGGCAAGGCCGCCCACGGCGACGCCGTTTTCGCCGGTTGCATTGGCGCCGATGCCGCATTCGAGGCTGGCGAGCGCTGGACCGGTGTTGCATTCGGGTGTGCCATCGGCATGCGCCGGGTTGGCGGTCATCAGGATCATCGCGGTTGCGAGCGCAAGCTGCGATGCGGTTACAAATTTGCTACTTCTGGTCATTGGTATTTCCTTCTAATTTGGCCGCACGAAACCACCCCGGAAAAGCAGGGCTTTTGCAGGCTTCAGACGGCAGATTGTTGGTTGGACCGGCGCGCTCACCTTGGGTACGCGAGCCGGAAATCAGATTTTAACTTGCAGTTATGCGTTATGGTTCAGGATCAGAGGTCTCCTTGGGTTCGGGTCGCGAATGACGGTTGGTGAAATCGGTCAGGCTGCTGCGATGAAGCCAGCCGCACGCGCGGCGATCATGGCGACAGCGGTATTGGGGTGGCCGCGCACTAGGTTAGGCATCACCGAGGCATCGGCGATCCACAGCCTCTCGGTGCCATGCACGGCGAGCTCTGGCGAGACGACGGCATGTCCAGCGTCGCCCATCCGGCAGCTGCAAGCCGGGTGATAGACGGTCTGCACTTCTTCACATATCCAGCGCCACAAAGCTTCGTCGCTTTGCGCTGCAGTTCCTGGCGCATGTTCGCAGGCCAGATGTTCGGAAAATGGAGACGTAGAGGCAATCCTTCGCGCCAAGCGCATCCCCGAAAGCATCGCTTTGCGGTCGCTGCCGTTGGCATCGGAGAACAGGCCAAAATCTAACAAGGGGACATCATACGCATCCTTAGACATCAGCCTGATCTCTCCCCGCGATTGCGGAGCAACGACTGCAACCCCAATCGAAAAGGCGTTTATGGCAGGCGGCTCCAAGGCCTCCTTTCGCCATTCCAAAGGCGCAAAGAGCAATTCAATGTCGGGCGCTATCAGCTCCGATGAAGAGCGGGCAAAGGCAATCGCCTCAGCTACGTTTGAGGCAAGTGGCCCCCTTTTTCGGAACAGATAGTTCAGCAAATTAGGCAAGGACTCTGCCGATTTATAAGTGCGACTGTGAACTGTCGCAAAGGTCGGCACCGCCATGGGGTGATCCTGCAGATGTCGACCGACATGAGGAGAATGGACCTTGGCCTCGATACCACGCTGTTCTAAATCATAGCCATTGCCAATTCCCGATCGCATGAGCAGTGCGGGGCTCTCTATCGCTCCTGCTGACAGGATAACACCGCCACTAGCGCGGATTGAGCGCAATTCGCCTCCAACCATAAGACTTACGCCCATGGCGCGTTCTTGCTCGAAGACTATTCGGTGGACTTTGCTGCCAGTGATCACCGACAGATTGGGTCGGCGCAGCGCCGGTTTCAGATGACTGTCATAAACGCTGCGCCGTTTACCGCCGCGCGTCACGATCTCAGAAATCCAAGCGCCTTCATAAGCCTTACCGTTATAGCGCGCATGCCTGTGACCAAGAGTTTGCCGCGCTGCATCGACAAAGTCATTGGCTGCCGGATGCGCATCTCGATTGGTTTCAAAGACCAGCTCGCTTTCGAGCTTCCGAAATACGGGCATGACGTCCTGCCACGCCCAGCCGTCGACTCCCCAATCGTCGAAATCCGCTGGATGCCCCCATTGATGAATCAGCGCATTCATATTGGCGCTACCGCCCAGCATTCTGCCGCGCGGGACATAGACCTGACGGTTGCCCACATGACATTGAGGTTCAGTCCCATAATTCCAATCGCAGCTGCCTTTGAACAGTTTTGCAAAGCCAGCCGGGATTTTCACAAAAGGACTGCGGGGCGGCCCACCAGCCTCAACCAACAGCACACGATACTTGCCGCTTGCGGACAGTCGTTCCGCGAGAACGCAGCCAGCGGTGCCACCGCCGACAATGAGATAGTCGCACTGCACTTTCACAACACTCCATTGGGGCAGACGCAGACCAAGTCAGCTGACCACCGAGTCACGAACAGAGTCAGTTTATAGATAGTGTTACTATGTTTGTAAAGATAGCAACGCTATGTTTAAGGCCCCAAGTTCTCAGGATAGAATT
>DLOX01000146.1 GCA_002478575.1 Sphingomonadales bacterium UBA7473
CCATATTCGGTGATGTTGGTCACGCGGCCGCTCAGCTTTGCGCCGACCGGATAACGCTCAACCGCGCTATCCCATGGATCGCTTTCAAGCTGCTTCATGCCCAGCGAAATGCGCTGTGTGTCGCGGTTGATGCGAACGATCTGCACCTTCACAACATCGCCAATGTTCAGCACTTCGGATGGGTGACCCACGCGCTTGTAGCTGATGTCTGTGACGTGAAGCAGGCCGTCAATGCCGCCCAGATCAACGAAGGCGCCATAATCGGTGATGTTCTTGACAACGCCATCGATGATCTGATTTTCAGCGAGCGTTGAAATGAGGCCCGTACGGGCTTCTGCACGTGACTCTTCCAAAATGGCGCGACGCGAAACAACGATATTGCCGCGACGACGATCCATTTTCAGGATTTGGAAAGGCTGAGGAATATCCATCAGCGGTGTCACATCGCGCACAGGGCGGATATCGACTTGGCTGCCGGGAAGGAAAGCAACAGCTCCGTTCAGGTCAACGGTGAAGCCGCCCTTTACGCGGCCGAAGATCACGCCTTCAACGCGGGTGGATTGTGTGAATTCTGCTTCAAGCGCATCCCATGCGGCTTCGCGACGCGCGCGATCGCGGCTGAGAACAGCTTCGCCTTGAGCATTTTCGATGCGGTCAACATAGACTTCAACCGTGTCGCCAGCCTTCAACTCGGCTTTTTGACCGGGGGCTGCGAATTCACGAAGCGGCACGCGGCCTTCGGATTTCAAGCCAACATCGATGAGGACAAGATCATTTTCAACTGCAGTGACGATGCCTGTGACGACACGTCCTTCAAAATTGGCATCCTTGCCGCCGAGTTGCTGGTCAAGGAGCGCCGCGAAATCATCGCGGGATGGAAAAGCCTCAGAGGCCATAGGTTAGAGTTCCATTCATGTTAATATTCCGGCCAAGCGGTTGGTTCCGCTGGTCTTTTTGGCCGAACTGCCGTCACAACCGAATATTGCAACAGCATCCCGCGTTCAAAATGAACAAGCGAAGGTTCGGAAATAAGTCTCTTGAAAAGAGCTTCGGGCTTAACGCCGAATCCGGGCCTCCACGAGCGCAATCGCCCGCTGGACGGCGGCGTCTATAGTCAGATCAGTCGTATCGAGCAAGTCCGCGTCTTCCGCTTGTCGCAAGGGGGCGGCTCCCCGGCCCGAATCGCGTTCATCTCGTGCCCGAATGTCGGCGAGAATCGCATCAAAGCTGACGCCGCCTTCTTCCTTGGCCCGGCGGTTCGCGCGCGCCTCTGGGCTGGCAGTAACGAAGAGCTTTGCGTCGGCATCAGGCGCAATCACGGTACCAATATCGCGACCATCCAGCACTGCGCCTCCGGCCTGCTTCGCAAAGTCACGTTGGCGTTTGAGGAGTGCTGCTCTGACCGCAGGATGAGCCGAGGCTTGCGATGCGGCCTGGCCAACCGCTTCGGATCTGATGGCAGGATCGGCCATGATGTCATCCGCAAAGCTGCAAGCCGTTACGGCAGCGGCTTCATCCGCAGGGTCTTGGCCCGATCTCAGCAGATTCAAACCAACCGCGCGATAGAGCAGGCCCGTATCGAGCATCGGCAGATCGAAATAGGCGGCCAAAGCCTTGGCAATCGTGCCTTTGCCAGAGGCAGCTGGCCCATCAACGGCGATGATCATAGCGCCTCATCCACGCGATCACCGTGCGTTGTAGGGCTGGAGACGACGAGAAAACTAACATCATTGGCCGAATTGTTTTGCGCTTGATGACGGCTCATTGGTGGAATCTCGATGCTATCGCCGGAGATGAGCTTATGGACTTCGCCTTCAATCTCCATCGTCAATGTGCCATCGAGAACGTAGAAAAACTGTCTAGCTTTCGCGTGATGGTGGCGCTGCTCAGAACTGCCAGGCGGCATTCGTTCCTGTATGGCCGTCAAATCAGCGCGAGGGAGTAAGACCCAACCATCGCAATTGCCGCCCCAATTATAGTGCGTCGAGTTTTCAAGATTCGCGATCATCCGCCAAGCTCTTCCACCATGGAGAAGAATGTCGGAAAGCTCGTCGCAACGGGGCTGGCATCATCCAGCACAACCGCTTGCTTCGACACCAGACCCGCCACAGCAAAGCTCATGGCGATGCGGTGATCCAATTCCGTGGCAATCGTTGCACCGCCTTCGAAAGGCTCGCCATCGCGGCCTTCGACGATCAGGCCATCCTCCAGCTCTTCGACCTTCACGCCGATTGCCCGAAGACCAGTCGCCATGACCGTGATCCGGTCCGATTCTTTAACACGCAGTTCGTCAAGTCCGCGGAATGTGCTCCGGCCTTTGGCTTGAGCGGCGGCCACGAAGAGGATCGGAAATTCATCGACCATAGACGGCACAATGGCGGGATCAGGCTCGATCCCAATCAGCGATGATGCTTCAACCATCAGGTCAGCCACGGTCTCGCCGCCGACATTGCGCTCATCCAGGGAACCGATTTTGGCGCCCATCGCGCGGAGGACCGTGATCAAGCCGGTCCGCGTTGGGTTCATGCCGACATTGTTGATCCGCACCTTCGATCCCGGAACCAAAAGGGCAGCGACAATCGGGAAAGCCGCAGAGGATGGGTCACCGGGAACCTTAATGTCCTGCGGCTTCAGTTCCGCTTCGCCGCGCAATGAAATGATCCGCGTGCCATTGGGTTCGATATCAACGCTGAGGTCCGCGCCAAAGCCTGCCAACATCCGCTCACTATGATCCCGCGTTGGAACAGGTTCGATCACGCGTGTGATCCCCGGCGTGTTGAGCCCCGCCAACAATATGGCGCTTTTGACCTGAGCCGAAGCGACGGGCAGCGTGTAAGAAATGGGAACTGCAGGCACTAGTCCACGCACCATCAAGGGCAAACGCCCGCCGGGCGAAGCCGTGAACTCCGCACCCATCAATCCCAAAGGATCAATGACGCGGCCCATCGGGCGTTTGGATAGCGAAGCATCGCCTGTGAAGGTCACTGTCACATCATGGCTTGCGACCAGCCCCATCAAGAGCCGCGTTGATGTGCCGCTATTGCCCATATCAATGGCGGTTGCTGGCTGGAGCAAAGTGCCAACGCCGACGCCTTGGACGTGCCAAATCCCGTCATTGCTTCGCTCTATGCTGGCCCCCATCGCGCGCATCGCGGCGGCTGTTGCCAGCACATCTTCGCCTTCGAGCAAGCCTTCGATCCGGCTTTCACCGACCGCAAGGGCAGAGAGCATAAGCGACCGATGAGAGATGCTCTTATCCCCCGGCACGGTCACGGTGCCTGCAAGGGGCTGGCTTTGGGAAAATCTAGTGCGCACTGTCATGATGACTGTCGTCTTTGACAGCGGCGCTTTGCTATGGCAAGGCGCTCGCCACTCGCCGGGTTTTGCCCGGGTTATTTGATTCTGTTCAAGATTTGA
>DLOX01000271.1 GCA_002478575.1 Sphingomonadales bacterium UBA7473
ATGGGCCGGGCTCGTATCGGTTTTAGAAATTGACGCCGAAATTGCTGAATTGGAAGCAGATCGAGGCGTTTCATTTGCAAAGGACGAAGGCCTCCGCTTCACGCACCGTGATGCGCTTTTCCCATTGATTGAAACCCAAGTCGGGAAATGGGATTGGGCAGAACTTGATCAAGCCTTTGGTGCGGCTGGATGCTGCTACGGACCTTACCAGACGATGGTGGATGCTGCGCATAACCCGGTTCTTGTGACCGAAAACCCGATCTTCAACGTCACAAGCAACCCAAGCGGCGAGACTTACCCAGCGGCAGGTGCCTTTGCGACGCTTCCGCAGATGGAACGGCGAGCGGCACAACCCGCGCCCACGTTGGGCCGTGATAGCGAAACTATCCTCTCCACCTTGCTGGGCCTTGCGCCTGAGCAAGTTAATGAACTCAAGACCAAAGGACTGGTTGCCTCATCATGATGCCCGATTATTCCGACATTCGCGCCGAAGTCGCCAAGCTTTGCCAGCAATTCCCGGGAGAATATTGGCGCGCTAAGGACAAAGATCGCGCCTACCCAATCGAGTTCGTAAAGGCCTTGGGCGAGGCGGGATATCTTGCCGCTTTGATCCCGGAAGAGTTTGGTGGGGCCGGATTACCCTTGTCGGCGGCCGCCGCGATTTTGGAAGAAATGCAAGCGCAAGGCTGCAATGGCGGGGCTTGTCATGCTCAAATGTATGTCATGGGCACGGTGCTTCGTCACGGCAGCGAAGCGCAAAAGGCTGAGTTCTTGCCGCGCGTCGCGACGGGAGAGCTTCGACTGCAAGCCTTTGGCGTTACTGAGCCAACCAGCGGGACCGACACATTATCCTTGAAGACGACGGCCAAGCGAGATGGCGATCACTATGTTATCAATGGCCAGAAAATTTGGACGAGCCGCGCCGAACATAGCGACTTGATGATCCTTTTGGCTCGGACAACGCCCAAGGAGGAGGTGTCGTCCCGCACCGACGGCTTGTCGGTTTTCATCGTCAATATGAAAGAAGCCATAGGAAACGGCCTGACCATCCGCCCAATTGAAACCATGATGAACCACGCCACTACCGAGATATTCTTCGATAATATGCGCGTTCCGGCCGCCAATTTGATTGGAGAAGAAGGCAAAGGCTTTCGCTACATCCTATCTGGCATGAACGCGGAACGGCTGCTGATCGCAGCTGAGTGCATTGGCGATGCCAAATGGTTCATCAAAAAGGCCAGCGACTATGCCAAAGAGCGTGTGCTTTTTGGACGCCCCATTGGGCAGAACCAAGGCGTCCAATTCCCCATCGCTCGCGCTTATGCACAAATGAGGGCAGCCGAATTGCTGGTTCACGAAGGCATTCGTAAATATGAGGCCGGTGAACCTTGCGGCGAGGAAGCCAATATGGCCAAGATGCTTGCGGCGGAAGCAAGTTGGGCCGCCGGAGAGGCGTGTATTCAAACCCACGGCGGATTTGGCTTTGCAGCGGAATATGACGTTGAGCGAAAGTTTAGAGAAACTCGCCTCTATCAAGTTGCGCCGATCAGCACGAATATGATCCTCTCCTTTGTTGCGGAACATGTGTTAGGCCTGCCCAGAAGCTATTGAAACTCAAGCCGAATCGGCATTGCAACCCTTTCGACCAGCATGCAAAATGTCGGAATTGTCCTGTTATTATGGTGGCTTAGCCGTTTAGCGTGTCGGCTTCATGCCACAAGAGGGCGCCGTCATGAAAAATTCATCGTTAACTTAAAGCTGCACTTGACAGTTAACCCTCGGACGACAAGCGTTTGCGTCAACTAGGGAGATTGCCACGATGTGGAAGGCCTTTAAGTTTGTCGGACTTGCACTTTTGGTCCTGCTGGCGGGGGTGCTGGTTTGGGGATGGCAGTCGGATCGCGACGCTGACCAGATGAAGACCAAATATGGCAGTGCTTCCTCTCGATTCGTCGATATTGGCAATGGCCTGAAGATTCATACGAGAGACGAAGGCAATCCAAAGGGCCCCGTCTTGCTTTTGATCCATGGCTCAAACTCATCCCTGCACACTTGGGAGCCATGGGTAGAGCGTTTGGGCGGGGATTATCGGATCATTAGCATCGATCTGCCCGGGCATGGCTTGACCGGAGCAAATCCGACCCGAGACTACCACTATGCTTCGTTTGTCGCGGTCGTCGACAAGCTGATGACCGCGATCCAAGTCCCCAAATTTGCGATCGCGGGTAACTCGATGGGCGGAGGGGTCGCATGGCAATACGCTCTAAAGCATCCCGACCGAGTCACTGCGATCGGGCTGATCAATTCAGCCGGTGCCCCGCGATGGGAGGCGACAACTGTACCAATCGGCTTCAGGCTCGCGCGAACCCCGGTTATCAAAGACGTAATGCGATACATTACACCGCGTTCTGTTGTCGCATCGAGCCTCAAATCATCGGTCAGTAAGAAAGAGATTGTAACCGATGCAATGATTGATCGTTATTGGGAGCTACTGCTTTTCCCAGGAAATCGACAAGCAACCATCGACCGATTTGCGCTTCGTCACAATGTCGAGCCCGCGAGCAAGTTATCTCTTGCTGCGATCCGTGCACCGACTTTGGTGATGTGGGGCGAAGAGGATGGGTTGATCCCTGTCTCGTCTGCGCAATGGTTTGCGTCTGCCATTAAGGATGCAAAGCTGGTCATTTATCCGGGGGTTGGGCACATACCGATGGAAGAAATACCGGATCAATCTGCTTCAGATATGAAGGCCTTTTTGGATGCAGCTCTGGTCAAGTCTGAAACAAGCGAAGCCTCTGCAGGTCAATAATTGTATCGATATCGACCGCCAGCGCCTCAGCCAGCGAGATGCGGTGTTCAGCATCACTCAAGAGTGCCCTAGCCCCTTGATCGCCTTCAAGCTGCATCAGGGCAGAGAACCAATTTTTCCCAAATAGCGCTGGAGGCATCAATCGCTGTTTCATCCGCGTAACCGCCAATGTGGCGGGGCCATCCCAATAGGCTAACAGTTTTTCATAATGAGACTGCGGAATCAGCGGCATATCTCCAAGGCAAAGAAGCACGCCATCTGGCTGCTTTTCCAGGGCGACCGCCAAAGCGGCCTTTAAGCTGTCTGACTGCAAGGGATTCTTCGCGTTCGGCACGACAGTCTCAAATCCGGGGAGCAAATCTGGATCAATATCGCTACCGATGACGGCGATCCGGCTTGCATTGGGGAGCGCCAAAAGCGTCGCTGCCACATGCGATATCAGAGGCTTGCCATCCAATTGCGCCAGCAGCTTATTGACTGTTCCGAACCGCCGGGAATGGCCCGCCGCCAGCAAAATGATCGCCATATCG
>DLOX01000111.1:0-3988 GCA_002478575.1 Sphingomonadales bacterium UBA7473
TATTCCGGCACTCCACTGGCGAAGAAGCTCTCGCTTAAACCTGCGCAGAGGGTGTGGTTCTACAATATGCCGGATAGCGTTCGCATCGAGATTGGTGACATTGAGCTGATCGAACGCCCTGAGTTTGAGGCAAACCTAGATGTTGCACATATCTTCACGTCGGCGCGTGTTGAGATGGAAGACATGCTTAGAAAGCTTCGCACCACCATTGATCCCAACGGTTTTGTTTGGATCAGCTGGCCCAAAAAGGCCTCGAAAGTCCCAACAGACATAACTGAAGACACAATCCGCGAGGTTTGCCTTCCCATGGGTTGGGTCGATGTGAAGGTCTGCGCAGTGGACACGATCTGGTCAGGCCTGAAGCTGATGATCCGCAAAGAATTGCGATAATCTGTCGGAATTTCTAACACTCCGTTACAGATGTTAACGCCCGTTCACCATCGTAACCCGCTGAAATCTGGGATTGGTACAAACTGGCACGGCGTCTGCATTACTATGTACGTCCCCCCGACGCGAACCTAGTTCGCTTCAACCGGGCGGATCAGCTGCTACTGGTCTCGCGCTGATCCGCCCGTCCCCGGGGTCCTCCCACAGCCCAACTATTCGAAACAGAATGTCTTCACGCCAATGTTGCAGTGGAGCCTCTCGCACCATCAAAAAACTCCTAGAATTTTCATAATTTCGAGCTAGCTTTTTGAATCAGCACAAGTGTTTGTCGCATCACTGTGCGGCGTAGGGGGATGGTGAGCGATGAAGCGTTTCTTAGGGGTATTGTTCTTCGCCACCGCACTCTGCAGTCCCGTCGTTGCGGAAGCAAAGCGTGTCGCGCTTGTCATTGCAAACTCATCCTACCAACAAATTGATCCGCTCAAGAACCCGGGTCGCGATGGAGTGCTTGTCAGCACGGCGCTGGAAAATGCGGGCTTTACGACGGTGCTTTTGCGTCCAGATTTGGATGGCCAAGCCTTTCGGAAAGCGCTGAAGGCCTTTCGCGATATGGCCGATGGCGCAGACATTGCGATGGTCTATTATGCAGGCCATGGCGTTGAGGTTGGTGGTCAAAACTACCTGATCCCGACTGATGCTGAGCTGATGCTTGCGTCTGACTTGAAATATGATGCCGTCGATCTCGATCTTTTGCTGACGACCTTGGGCGGTGCCAAGATGCGCGTAGCCATCTTGGACGCATGCCGCACCAATCCGTTTCAGACCAAGTCCCCTGCTGCAAAGCTAACCAATGGTCTGGCGAAAGTGGATGTCGACGATGTGCTGCTGATTTTCGCCGCAGCGCCCGGCAAGCCTGCCTTCGATGGAGATGGCGACAATAGCCCTTTTGCCAAGGCCTTGGCACGCCACATTTTGAAGCCTCGCCTGCCCGTGCAAATGCTCGGCGGCACGATCAGAGATGATGTGATTGCGGAAACGGCGAATGAACAGCGCCCTTTCATCAGTGCGAGCATTACCGGCGTCCCCTTTTATTTGATGACCGAGCAAGCCGAACTGGCGCTTGCCCAAAAGACCGCGCCGAAGCGAAAGCCTAGGGCGAAGGCTGTAAAACCAAAACCGGTCATCGCGGCTGCACCCCCTGCCCCACCGGCACCGGCACCCGTTCCTACCGCCCCACCAGCGGCGCAAGAGCAATGGGTTGCAAGCGATAAGAAGCTCTCAATGGACGAAGTGACCGTGACGCGCGAACTTGCGGGCGACAAATATCTTTACAAGGTCAAAACGCGCTATCCCGAAACTCTCCCGCAAAGTGGGCCTGCAGCGCAAGCGCGGATCATTCGGGTTTTGACCCGCTCTCCCGGCAAAACGCGCTCTGCGGCGTTGAATGAGGTTCAGAAGATCAAAATTGGCACATGGGGCCTTGGCCAGCCCTGCGGCATCACCTTCAAAATCGACAAAGCGCTGGTCGATTCTGACAAGAATTTGGACGTCAGGCTCTGCATGGGAGACGATGAGAATTGCATTATGAGCCCGAACCTGGCTCGCGCCGATTCAAAGCAACGACTAAGGGCGCCAGAGGTGAAGAAAACGGCGACATTCAAGTCGCTTTGGTAAGTCTATAACCCTGGTATCTTCCACATGAAGGCTTGCTCGGCTCCTTTGCAGGCCAAAGCATCCGTGCCGTTGGTGACAGGTGCGAATTTGGCCGCCGCAAAGCTATCCAGCGTTTTCTTGTCGAACAGGAAAGGCGGCGAGGATTGAGTGACCCGTAGGTTGGAGGGGCCACCTGCAGAGTCCAGATCAAATTCAAACTGCACCCGGCCTTCGCTTTCCGCCCTCAACATCGCGCCCGAATATTCTGGGTGCCGGAAGGATAACATCGCAGGCTTGCTCTGATAGACGGAGCATTGATCAGGGCTGAGACCAAGCTCTGCAAAAATAGCATCGCTTTCCTTCTTCCGGCCTTCTGCGGAAGCGATAGCCGCCAATCGAAGCGATGCTTTAATCTGTTCGGCAACGCGTGGAACACCGCCGGCATGATCGCGAGCAACGATCCCCTCATAGAGCGCGATTGCGGCCAGCACTTCTCCGTTCGATTCATGGCGCTTGGCCAATTGCAATTCAAACTCAGACAGGACACGGGGTGGAAGCTTACCTTCGCTTCTTACCCGTTGAACAAAAGCCACCCGCTCTGGCAGCCGATATTTCAACTGTCCCACGCGCCCTGCCTCCGCATCGGGGAGCGCAATATGTCCGGCAATGGCAATCGCCACAGGGTCAGGCTTCTCTTGCGCCTTTAGCATGGTGAGCAAGATCGTCTGGGCATCGCGCTGAATGCGAGGCACGGTGGGATCGGGGCTCATCGCAATATTGGTGACCCAACCCCAAGCCCCATCGCGGGCAATATCAGAAACCGGCTGACGGAATTTGTCGAAGCGATAATCCGCAGGCAGTTCCTTGATCATCGGCTTCAAGTAGGTGAAGAGATAGTCAACATCGGGAAGCTTTTCAGCCACCGGTCGCGTGGTGCGCAGACAACGCACAAAGACAGCCTTCCGCGCTTGATCGCCTATCCCGTTCTTCACAGTGACCGACCAATCCTTGCTCTTCGCCAGATAGGGTTTGAACATCTCGAACCGAGATGCAGCAAAAGGGCGGACGAACACACGGTTTGGCTTATTCGCTTCACCGCGCACCAACGACACATCAAAGATCGCCCAATCGGAGTCGTCCAGATCATGTTGAGGGCAGGAAATTGGCTCCCCCATTTGGATGAACAAGGATCCAGTGCCATCCACAAAGGGATTGGCCGAGGCCTCCGAAAAGCCGCTAAAGCCCCATTGATCGGGTTGGTAAGCGGCCAACAGAAATTCTGCGCGTCTGACCGTCGGCCCAACCTGTTGCAGCCAACCATCGCGGGCGGATTCTGCGCGCCAGCGCTGTTTTTTGGGAAGCGCTTCAATTTCTGCGGCTTTCCTTGCCTTCTCCTGATCGAATAAACGTCTCGCTTGCGACGCAACCCGCTTTGCCTCTGCAAGATTGGCTTGCCGTAGCCGAATCTGAGTTTCGACGAGCATGCGCTTAATCGTCCACACTCCATCATTGGTGAGAGGATCAGAGGCTTTCCATTCCGCAAGCAGCGTCGCTGCCTTGTTAGGATCAGACCAAGATAGCGCCATCAGCCAATCGACCATCACGCGGCGGCCATCATTCACCCACTGCGTCGCGCCCGGCTTAAGACCAAGTTTTTCATAGGCCTTGGCGACGGCTTGAGGATCGCCGCCAGCCCAAAGCGCGGCTGCGTCTAGTCCGCGTTGATCAATGCTTGTATCTGGGAGGGACCTCGCCACAGGCACCATTGGCGGCGGCACAGGTTGGGCAGATGCGATGCCCACACTCGCCATTGCCCATGCAAAAGCAAACCCATATTCTGCCTTCATCCCCCACCCCTTTTACGCAAACTCAGGCTTTGGCGACGCCCTTTTCATCCATCAATTCAGCAAGCTCACCGGCTTCAAACATTTCCATCATGATGTCAGAC
>DLOX01000111.1:4069-4690 GCA_002478575.1 Sphingomonadales bacterium UBA7473
AATTCGCCTTTGACATAGAGCTGGGGAATGGTTGGCCAATCGGAAAAAGCCTTAATGCCAGACCGGATTTCAGGATCTTGAAGCACGTCTACGCTCGCATATTCAACGCCGGTATGTTCAAGGATCGCAATGGCTTTGGATGAAAAGCCGCATTGCGGAAAATAGGGCGTGCCTTTCATGAACAGCACGACATCATTGCCTGTCACCAGATCGCTGATCCGCTGATGAGTTGCGTCGGTCATTCTAATCTCCTTCAGGCCGGGGTGGCCGTTGTCAGTTGTAGTGCGTGAAGCTCCCCACCCATGCGGCCGCCCAAAGCATCATAGACCATGCGCGTGCGCTGAACGCGACTGACACCCACAAAGGCCGCGCTTGTCACTTTGGCCGCATAATGATCACCATCGCCTGCCAGATCGGTGATATCAACCACCGCATCGGGAAGCGCTTCGCGGATCAAAGCCTCAATTTCGGCAGCGGCCATGGGCATTTACTTGGATTCCATCAACTGGCGACGTGCTTCGACTGTGAAATCTGCCAAGGCTTTGCGCACTTCTTCGTCGCTCGTATCAACGCCCGCAGCCGTCAGATCGCCGAGAAGTTTGCGCACGACATCTTCATCGC
>DLOX01000100.1:0-442 GCA_002478575.1 Sphingomonadales bacterium UBA7473
ACAAGTTCAGCATGACGGTGATTCGGCTGGACAAGAGTCTTCAAAACGCTGCTTGACGTTTACGTAAACATGGTCGACGGTTTCTCCCGAGAGGAGCCGAAGACGAACCCATGGAAAAGCTGCCGAGCCCAGTTGACTATGCCGTGCCGTTCTTCGTGCTTTTGATCATCATTGAGATGGTCTGGGCGAAGCGCAGAGCCCCAGAGAAATATGAACCCCGCGATACGCTGACGTCGCTTGCTTTTGGTTTGGGGAGCACAGTTGCCGGGGCTTTGGTGGGCGGTATGGCCTTTGCGATTGCCTGGGCCGCCTATTCGCTTCGGCCCTTTGATGTTCCCTTTGTGTGGTGGGCTTTCCCGCTCTGCTTTGTGCTCGATGATCTTGCCTATTATTGGTTCCACCGCACCGCACACCGTGTTCGTTGGTTCTGGGCGAGCCATGT
>DLOX01000100.1:507-4888 GCA_002478575.1 Sphingomonadales bacterium UBA7473
AGCCATGTGAACCATCATTCGAGTCAGCATTACAACCTCTCGACCGCGCTTAGGCAGAGCTGGACGAGCTTCTTTGCCTTAAGCTTTCTCTTCCGTTTGCCGCTGGTGATGATCGGATTTCACCCGGCGATGGTGCTGTTCGTGGGGGCGTTTAATCTCGTCTACCAATTCTGGATCCACACCGAAGCCATTGGCCGCATGCCTCGCTGGTTTGAGGCGGTGATGAACACGCCAAGCCATCACCGCGTCCACCATGCCACCAATCCGCGCTATCTCGACTCCAATTATGCGGGAACCTTCATCATTTGGGACAAGATGTTCGGCACGTTCGTCTCTGAAGTTGATGATGAGCCCATCCGTTATGGTATTGTGAAGCAGCTCGGCACGTTCAACCTTTTGTGGAGCGTATTCCATGAATGGATAGGCATTGCCCGCGATTTGTGGAGTGCGCCTTGGCGGCACAAGCTAAGCTATGTGTGGCGTCCCCCAGGGTGGAGCCATGATGGATCGCGGGACACAAGCGATATGATCAAAGCGCGATGGGCCGCGCAGCAGGAGAGGCTATGAGTGAATATGACATCGTCGTCATTGGCTGCGGTTCGGGCGGAAGTGCAGCTGCAGGACGGTTGGCTGAAGATGGCCGCTTCACAGTCTGTGTGATTGAAGCAGGCTCTTCCAACACGAGCTGGCGGATTCGCGCTCCGGGCATGATGCCTTTCATTCCGAAGAACGCCAATTGGCGGTTTGAAACGGTTCCGCAAAAGGGCATGAATGGCCGCATCGGCTTTCAACCGCGGGGCAAGGGGCTTGGTGGCTCGTCGGCGATCAATGCGATGGTCTATATTCGCGGCTGTGCTTGGGACTATGACAATTGGGCGGCACTTGGCTGCGATGGCTGGGCCTACAAAGATGTGCTGCCTTACTTTCGCAAGTCTGAAACCAATGTGCGCGGCGGCGACGAATTTCATGGCGATGCCGGCCCTTTGTCAGTCAGCGATCAGCTTTGGCCGAATGCCGGGAGCTTGGACTTTGTTGAAGCAGGAGCAGAGCTTCAACTCCCTCGCACCGATGACTTTAATGGTGCGCAGTTTGAAGGCGTTGGCCTTTATCAAGTGACGCAAAAGAAGGGCGAGCGCTGGACTTCGGCGCGGGCCTATCTTGATCCGCAGCGTAGCAAGGGGACGCTGACGGTTGAGACTGGTGCGCTGGTGGAAAAGGTCATAATCGAAAATGGCCGCGCGACTGGCGTCCAGATCAAGCAAGGTCTGTTTGGCAGTCGCCGCGTGATCAAAGCGAAGAAGGCCGTCATATTGGCGGGCGGAGCCTTCGGAACGCCACAAACCCTGCAACTGTCTGGCATTGGTCCTGCCGAGCATTTGAAGAGCCATGGCATTGAAGTCGTCCGCGACTGCCCGGCGGTTGGTTCCGACATGCAGGATCATATCGACTATGTTGTTGGCGTTGAAACTGGCGGAACGCTGTTCAGCGGGAATAATCTCAACACCGTGAAGCGCACCGCCGGCAATGTCA
Organism: Sphingomonadales bacterium UBA7473; assembly: GCA_002478575.1. Classification (GTDB taxonomy): domain Bacteria; phylum Pseudomonadota; class Alphaproteobacteria; order Sphingomonadales; family Sphingomonadaceae; genus Aquisediminimonas. The sequence goes on from DLOX01000100.1 coordinate 2,038, forward strand.
TCCAATGGTGGAAGGATCGCACTGGCGGCCTGACAACGCCTTACGCCGAATCCGGTGGCTTCGCCAAGACTAGGCCAGATGTGGCTGCGCCGGATGTGCAGTTCCATTTTGTGCCTGCGATTCTTGAGGACCATGGCCGCGAAAAAGTTAAGGAAGCGGGCTACTCCATTCACGTCTGCGTGCTTCGCCCTTATAGTCGCGGGACCGTCAGGCTGAGGAGTGCGGACGCCAAAGACGCGCCTGTCATCGATCCGCATTTCTTGGAAGACGACCGCGATATGGAGGTCATGAAGGCAGGGGTGCGTCTGGTCCGCCGGATCATTGATGCGCCTTCGCTTGCCAAGCATGGCGGCAAGGATCGGCATGATACGCCCGTCAATGATGATGCTGCGTTGGAGCAGTTGATCCGCAATCGTGCGGACACCGTCTATCATCCAGTGGGCACGGCGCGGATGGGGCCGGACGAAGACTCAGTTTGCGATACCAAGCTGCGCGTGCGTGGTGTGCAGGGTCTCTACATTGCCGATGCGTCGGTTATGCCTCGGCTCGTGTCTGGCAACACCAATGCGCCTTCGATCATGATTGGGGAGCGGTGCGCGGATTTCGTGAAGGCGGATATCGGGTAAGGAAATCCGCCATTGCGGCGGTAACCTTGTCTGGCGATTGCCAGGGCACGAAATGGCCTGCGTTAGGCACCTCGACGATCTCGAGCTGATCGATATGCTCCTCTAGACCTTCAAGCTGGCACGGGAGCAGAGCTTCGTCCGCCATGCCCCAGATAACCAGCGTTGGCATCATCAGCTTTGGAAAGGGCCGATCAAGAAAGGGTGTGGAGGCGCATGGCGCCTTCATATCGGGCACTTGCATGGGTGAGGCCCGATACCAATTGAGCATGCCCCTGATTGCGCCGGGATGGGACCATTCGGCGACATAGGCGGCTCGGTCTTCGGCGCTGATCTCGCCCGCCGAGAGATGATTTTCAAATCGGTCAGTGAAAAACCAATCCACGCCTTTTTCTGCAACTTCGCCTTCGACATCCCGATCCCGGAAGGTTCGGATATATTGGGAGGCCTCTCGTTGCGGCAGATCAAACATCAAGGTCCGCTGAAAGACATAAGGGTGCGCGGCGTTGCATTGGATCAGCCGCTCGACGCGGGCTTGGTCCTTAAGCGCAACTGCCCAAGCCAAGGCACCACCCCAATCATGGCCGACCAAAGTGAAGCGCCCAGTCCTCAGCGCATCCGCCAAAGCAAAGACGTCCGCAATGAGGATCGGCATAGCATAAGCGCTCACCTCATCTGGTTTGGAGGATCCTGCATAGCCGCGCTGATCCGGCGCGACGCAATAATAGCGATCCGAAAGGGCGGCCATCTGATGTCGCCAAGTGCGATGCGATTCTGGGAAGCCGTGGAGGAAAATGATGGGTGGATTGGCGGGGTCGCCCGCTGTCCACACGTCAAGCTCGACGCCTGTCGAAAGCGCAATGCGGTTTGCCTCAGCCATGGGTGAGCTGCGCCTCCACCATCTCGACAATATCCTCGGGATAAATGCGTTCATCGCTTTGGCGAATGTCGGTGGGGTGCCACCAATGGTGGTGGGTCATGACGCGCTGCTCAAGCACCGTATGCCCGTCGATCCGGACGGAGCGTTCCGGCACGCGGATGAAGAAGTAGCGTTCGTCGGACCAGACCGGTTCGCCTTCTAATGTAATGAACTCGACCGTTCGCTGTGCAATTTCCGGGCCGGGCTCCAATGACCAGCCTGTTTCCTCTTCCATTTCGCGGAGGGCAGCAGTCGCATAATCCTCGCCCGGATCGCATGCGCCGCCGGGTGTCGCCCAAAAGGGGCGCCCTTTGTCGGGCGTGAATCGGAACAGCAGGATATGGCCATCGGGATCGACCATCAGCAACCGCGCAGCTGGTCTTGCCTTCCGTATGGTCACTCGCCGGGAGCCTTTGCCTTGATCGCAAGCGCGTGAATACGCTGCCCCGGCAGATCACCCAGCGCCTTGTTGACCATGCGCTGGCGATTGACGCGGGATTGGCCGGAAAAGGCCTCGGCCTCAATCTCCACCGTGAAATGGCTCTCTCCGCTGCCATCATCACCGCTATGGCCGTGATGGCTGGCGCTATCATTGATGATGTTCAGATGGGTGGGAGAGAAAGCCGCAATCAGCAGCGCTTCCATCTCCGTTGCAAGTGGGCCTTTTGTCATGGCTTTTCATTTAGCACGACCCTTGCCAAAGGCGAGCGATGGAACGCGAAAAATTTCATGGGCGCGTCAGGGGAAGCAAGCGCCCCTGTGCTTGGCCGGGTTGCCCAGAGGCAGGCGAGTTTCGCGCACCCAATCCTTATGGCAAACGCGCCGATGCCAATGGCCCCGGTGACTATCAATGGCTGTGCTTGGCGCATGTCCGCGAGTTTAACGCCCGCTATGACTTTTTCATGGGCATGAGCCGCGAGGAGATTGAAGCCGCGCAGATGCCAGCGGCGGGTTGGGACACGGCGACGCGGGCTTTTGCTCAGGCAGGCGTTGATTCACCGCCAAGCTGGGCCGATTTCAAAGATCCGCTCGATGCGATTTCAGCGCGGTTTCGCGGTCGGATGAAGGATGCAACACCCTCGCGCTTCACGGCGGAAGATCGTCGAGCGCTGAAAATTCTTGGCCTTGGGGACGATGTGGATCGTCGGGCGTTGCGGCTACGCTATTCAGAACTGGTGCGCCAATATCACCCTGATCGCAACGGCGGGGACAGGCGGTTTGAGAAAAAGCTTCAAGATGTGGTTGAGGCTTATCAGCTGCTGAAGGTCTCGGCGGTTTTCGCATAACCCACCCGTCATTCCGGGCTTGA
>DLOX01000100.1:4994-12899 GCA_002478575.1 Sphingomonadales bacterium UBA7473
CGGTCGTCTTCGGCTCCGGGTCAAGCCCGGAATGACGTTGACGGTGTTACTTCTTCGCCGCCCGCAACGCCGAAATCGTTGTCCCGGCGCTTATCCGCTCTGGATCCGTTTTCAGGTGAAGCACGCGCAGCCCCTTTCGGTCCATCGCTTCAGAAAGGGCAGGGCGGAACGCCGACGTTTCTTCAACCGTCGCAGCCCATCCGCCATAGGCCCGCGCCAAAGCCGCAAAGTCTGGATTGACCAACTGCGTGCCCGAGATACGCTCCGGATATTCACGCTCTTGGTGCATGCGGATCGTGCCATAGGTGCCATTGTCGACGATGATGACGAGCAAGTCGCAGCCATATTGCTGCGCCGTCGCCAGTTCCTGACCATTCATCATGAAATCGCCATCGCCTGCCAGCGCGACCACGCAACGCCCGGGATGGCGAAGGGCCGCAGCGACGGCGGCAGGCGGCCCATAACCCATCGCGCCCGCAGTCGGAGCCAATTGCGTGCCAGGGCCAGAATAGGGCCAATAGCGGTGCCACCAGCCGGAGAAATTGCCTGCGCCATTGCAGATGATGCTGTCCTCCGGGCAAAGCTCTCGCATCACAGCGACGCACTGGCCAAGATCAACGGCGGTGTCGAAAGGCTGAGGCGTATTCCACTCCACCCATTCCGCATGGGCCTCTGCGCCGCCTGAGAAAGGCAAAGGCGCAGACACTGCAACGCGACGACGTTGGTCCGGTTCAATCGAAGCCAGCGCATGCGCCGCAAATTGTTCCATGCCGCAACAGATGGAAAGGTCAGCGCGATACACATGATTATGTTCGCTTGGGTCTGGGTGAACATGCACCAGCGTTTGGCCGGGATGATCAGGCGTGATCAGCGTGTAACTATCGGTCGTTGCCTCGCCAAGGCGAGCGCCAACCGCGATGATCAGATCAGCAGACCTAATCCGCGCGAGAAGCTTTGGATTGGGCCCATAGCCCAAATTGCCAGCCCAAACGGTCGACGCATTGGCAATGGCGTCTTGCCGACGGAATGCGCCGGCAACAGGAAGGCCCCATTTTTCGGCCCAGGCCTGAAAATCTCTGCCAGCCTCCGCAGTCCAGCCAGCCCCGCCAATGATGGCGACGGGGGCCTTCGCATCATGCATCAACTGTTCAAGGGCAGCGAGTCTTGAGGCTGAAGGCGCTTGCCAAATATCTTCAACCTTGGGTCGGTCAATGGCCTCGACCACGTCACACAGCATATCTTCTGGAAGGGCGACAACCACTGGTCCGGGGCGGCCAGACATGGCCACCGAATAGGCCCGCGCCACATATTCCGGAATGCGCTTGGCATCATCGATCCGCAACACAAGCTTTGCGAGGGGCGCAAACATCTGTGTGAAATCAACCTCTTGAAAGCCTTCACGATCCCGCATCCCGCGATCAACATCGCCAATGAAAAGGATCATCGGCTGCGAATCTTGCATCGCGACATGGACGCCGATCGAGGCATTGGTCGCCCCTGGCCCCCGCGTGACGAAAGCCACCCCCGGCCTTTGGGTGAGGGCGCCGTCGGCACAGGCCATGAAGGTCACGCCACCTTCTTGACGGCAAATCACGGTCTGAATTTCGGGCACATCATGAAGGGCATCGAGAACAGCGAGAAAGCTCTCCCCCGGCACAGTGAAAATCCGATCGCATCCCTGAATGCGAAGTTGATCAACGAGGATGCGGCCGCCGGTGCGTGTCTTTGTCATGGGTTCGCTATAGGCGCGCGCGACAGGCGCCTCAACCCTCTGGCCTGCGCCAAAGCCAGGTCAGGCAGATGGCGGCTGTGACGGGAGGAATGATGACCCAAGGCCATTTCATCGTCAGTGCGCCGATGGCAATGCTGATGGCGAATGCGACCGTCGCTGCAATCTTTCCTTTGCGGCTGACTTCGCCTCGTTCCCGCCAAGCGCGCAGGTGCGATCCATATTTGGGATGATTGAGAAGCTTGGCTTCCCACGCCCGGTTGCTCCGCGCAAAGCAAAAGGCGGCGAGGATATAGAGCGGAACGGTGGGAAGCAGGGGCAAGAAAATGCCCAACGTACCCGCGCCAAATGCGATCAATCCAACGGTCTGATAGGCAAAGCGAGCGATGCCCAACCTATGGCGCCTTCGACAAAGCGTTGTTTAGAAAGTCCGCAATTGAGCGATCAACGGAAGCTCGATCCTCCAGCAGGCCATGCCCGCTCCCTTCAAGCGCGACCAGCGTCCCATTGAACTGAGACACATATTTCTGCGCACTTTCACGCGGCAAAAAGTCGCATGATCCCCGAACGATGAGCGTTGGAATGCCTGGATTTGGCTGAGGCTTGAAATTCAGCTTTTTCAAGTCCCGAAAAACGGCACGTTGGGCGTAGAGATTGCCACCGCCGGGCAAGGGCGCGGTTTGAACTGTCGCGCCTTTGCAGGTCATCCCATCCATCAGTTCTGCCGCAACCAATTCGTCAAACAGCTGGCCTGCGTCGGCTTGAGACAGATTTGCCTCTGCACTTCCTCCGTCACGATCAATCTTGCTGATGGCGGATGACAACGGTTTTCCGATGTTCACTTTGCCGCGATCGGTGCGGCTATAGTCCCGCTTGCCTGCAAAGCCGGGATACATGCCGGGGGATGTGAGGATGAGGCCAGCGACCCGATTGGGGTATCGATCCGCATAGACGGCTGCGAGACTGGCCCCAAAGCTATTGCCCCAAAGGATGATCTTGTCTTGGCCTTTGGCAATCCGAAGGGCCTCCAAATCGGCAACCAGACGCTCCAAGCGATACTCGCTCGCAGGAATTCGTCCCGATTTCCCGCCGCCCACTTGGTCGAAATAGATTGTTGTAAATCCCGCGCGGCGAAAGACATCGCCTTCCCCAAAGCGGCGGGCTTCTGTGTAGAGGCCGGGGCCGCCGTGTAGAAACACAATCGGCGTCTTGCGTTGGTTCTCCGGTCGATTGGGAGGCAGAGTCCAAGTGGCAAGCTCAGAACCTGTCGAAATCTTCACCCTGTCGGGAAGGGCATAGCTGATTTGTGACTGGGCAAACCCTGGAGCTGTCAGCCCCAGCAATAGCCCAGCAAGAAGGACAAACCTCACGCCTGATGGATCGCTTTTGTCACGAAATATCCATCAAGCCCTTCAGGCCCGCCTTCGCTGCCAAAGCCGGATTCCTTCACGCCGCCGAAGGGCGCGTCATGGGTGCTGACGGTGAAGCTGTTGATGCCAACCATGCCAGTGTCCAGCCCGTCGCCGACGGCATTGGCGGTGTGGAGATTGGTTGTGAACGCATAGGCCGCCAAGCCAAAGGGCAAGCGATTGGCTTGTTCCAGCACTTCATCCAGCGTTTCGAACGGGCGCGTCACCGCGACTGGGCCAAAGGGTTCTTGTGACATAATGTCGGCATTCAAAGGCACATCAGTCAGCAAAGTCGGCTGAAAGAAAAAGCCCTCGCCATAGGCTTCCCCGCCGCCTTTGAGTGTCGCGCCCTTGGCGACTGCATCTTGCACCAACGCCCCAATTGCCGAGGGACGACGCGGATTTGCGAGCGGCCCCATCTTGGTTGCCGCATCCATGCCATTCCCGACTGGATAGCCCTTCATCCGGGCCGTGAAGCCTTCAACAAAGCGATCATAAATGCTCGCCTGTACATAGAAGCGCGTGGGCGACACGCAGACTTGGCCCGCATTCCGGAATTTCTGGGGGACGACCATGTCCATCGTCTTTTCGAAATCGCAATCGTCAAAGATGAGGACCGGCGCATGACCGCCCAGCTCCATCGTCATCCGCTTCACACCATCTGCGCAGAGCCGCATCAGATGTTTGCCGACCGGGACAGAGCCCGTGAAGCTTACCTTGCGGATCGTGGGTGATGCGATCAGCGTGCGGCTGACCATATCAGGCACGCCATAGACGAGCTGCGCAACATTGGCTGGCACGCCGCCATCGATCACGCATTGCATGACCGCGCTGGTGCAAGCGGGTGTTTCTTCAGGCGGCTTGGCAATAACCGAACAGCCAGCAGCCAGTGCCGCCGCCAACTTCTTGGACATCAAATAGACGGGAAAGTTCCAAGGCGTGAAGGAAGCCACTGGCCCCACTGGCTGCTTGATCACCATCACGCGCTGGCCGGAAGGGCGCACCAGAACCCGGCCATAGGCCCGCTTGGCCTCTTCCGCGAAATAATCGAACATCGCCGCACTGGACACGACTTCGCCACGCGCTTCGCCAATCGGCTTGCCTTGTTCAAGGGTAAGCAAAGTCGCGATATGCTCGGTCCGTTCGCGGAGCAGATCGGCCACCTTATGGAGGATCGCAGCCCGTTCATTGACGTCGACTGTCCGCCAATGATCAAAGCCTTTTTGTGATGCGGCCAAGGCCTCTTGCAGATCGGCCTCAGTCGCCAGTGGCAATTCCGCCATGGCTTTACCAGTTGCGGGATTGACAACCGGCTGCTCATCGCGACCTTCGCCGGTTCTCCAGCTGCCATTCACAAAAAGCTTCAAATCATCGGCATAGGCGACGGTCATATCGGTCTCTCACTCTTGGGTTGCGGTCAGGTCTAATCCAGTTGGGGAAGCGAAGATACTCTATCCAGCCAGTGCTTGTTCCAGATCCGCGATGATATCATCGACATGCTCAATGCCCACGGACAAGCGCACTACGTCTGGCCCAGCGCCAGCCTCAATCTGGCCTGCCTCGCTCAGTTGGCGGTGGGTGGTTGAACTGGGATGAATGATCAAGGAACGCGTATCGCCGATATTGGCGAGATGGCTGAACAGCTTGACCTTGGAGACCAGATCAATCCCCGCATCATATCCGCCCTTCAACCCAAAGGTGAAAACCGCGCCTGCTTTGCCGCTCAGATATTTATGGGCCAGCTCATGATAGGGGCTTTCGCGGAGACCTGCGTAGGACACCCAAGACACCGCGGGATGATCCTTCAGCCATTTGGCGACGGTGATGGCGTTGGCGCAATGCCGCTCCATCCGCAGCATCAGCGTTTCCATGCCCGTCAATATTTGGAACGCGTTAAAGGGGGACATGGCTGGCCCCAAATCGCGCATGCCCAGCGTCCGGCAGGCGAGGATGAAGGCGAGATTGCCAAAGGCCTCTGTGAACACTTTGCCATGATAAGAAGGGCAAGGCTGAGACAGCGCAGGGAATTTGTCAGACGCCGCCCAATCGAAGGTGCCTGCATCCACGATCAACCCACCAATCGAATTGCCATGACCGCCGAGGAACTTGGTGGCCGAATGCACCACGATATCCGCGCCATGTTCGATAGGGCGACACAACGCAGGCGTCGCCATTGTGTTGTCGACGATCAAAGGAATGCCCGCTGCATGCGCGACATCGGCAATCGCCCGGATATCCTGCACAACGCCGCCCGGATTGGCGAGGCTTTCGATGAAGACCGCGCGCGTTTCGGGCCGGATCGCAGCAGCAACGGCAGCAGGGTCGTCGGCATCAACAAAGGTCGAATCCCACGCCATTTTCTTAAAGCTGGTGCCAATCTGCGTGATTGATCCCCCATAAAGCCGCTTGGCCGCAACGATATGGCACCCCGGCTCCATGATCGTGTGGAAGGCTATGAATTGCGCCGAGTGCCCCGAAGCCGTTGCCAGCGCCGCGACGCCTCCTTCAAGCGCCGCAATTTTCCCCTCAAGCGCCCCGGTCGTTGGGTTCATCAGGCGGGTGTAGATATTCCCGAACGCCTCCAAGTTGAACAGGCTCGCCGCATGATCGACATCATCAAACACATAAGATGCGGTCTGATAAATCGGCGTCACCCGCGCCTTGGTGGTTGGGTCCGGCGCGGTGCCAGCATGAATGGCAAGGGTCTCAAGCTTCTGAGTCATGGGGTGGGGTCCTTCTGTCTATCACGCTTCTTCGTTTGAGGCGTATTGGCGCGGGATTGGCGACAAGGGAAGGGGGCTAATAAGACCTAGCGTGATAAGATAGCGTGCGCTCTAACCGGAAAAGTCCCCATGTCGTGAATTTTGGGAGGAACCGCCCAGAACCGAAAACCTTCGTTCGGGAGCTGATCAAGCCGCGTCATATGTTCAACAATCGGAATCCCAGCGCCAAGCAAGATCGTATGCACCGGACGATCGCCGCCAGACACGTCATCAATATTATAGGAATCAATCCCGACCAGCAGCGCGCCTTTGTCTCGCAAATAGGTCGCTGCCGCTGCGGTCAAAAAGGGGTGCGCTTCGAAATATTGATCGGTTCGCCAATGTCGATCCCAACCCGTTTGGACAAGGACCGCGCGAGCGCTCACCTCAGTCGCGGCAAAAGCAGTCCAGTCTATGGCTCTCACATCTCCGCCTTCAACGCGCACGACAACGCCTTCAACATTGCTGACGCGATCAAGCTCAAGCGCGGCGAGATCATATCCATCGGGGTAACGGTGAAAGGGGGTGTCAAGATAAGTCCCCGTGTTGCCGACCATCTCTATCTTGCCGATCTGAAATTCGGTTCCTGACGAATAGACGTTGCGAGAGGCTTCTCGAGACAAATGATCGCACATGATCGGCGCGGGCAGTCCCTTGTAGGTCATCATACCGTCTTCGATGCTGTGGCTCAGATCAATGAAGCTATGGCCATTGGAACGGTCGCTTTCGCCGGCGGCGGCGGCATTTCGTTTATGCCGTTCTGCTATGATGCGCTTGTTGAGAATGCGGACTTGCCCGACCATCAGCAGGCGCAGGTCAGCGATGATATGGGCCGCTAGTGCGTCATCGGAGATGTCGTCGCCATCAATATCAAGGCGAAAATCCTGACCTTGGATCCCTCCACCATTCAAGAATTCAATTTCAAAATCGAAGCACACCCTCTTGTCAGCCACGTCTGTCTTTCTTCTTCGCATTATGTCGCCCTAGGGAGAATAGACCAGTCAGCGGAATCAGCAATCCGCTTAACTTTCTTCAAGCTGACGAGCCAGAGGGCGAGCTTATCCATCAGCGTTCGCTTGGTTTTGGTGTTTTCAGTGACAGTGCACCAATTTGGTGAACCAAAGTTTGGACGCTCTCTCCCTACTTCCCACACTGGAAGCCCCAGTTTCCGACCGAGTGTTCTTGGTACCAGACTGACGGATATTCGGCCGTATCGCCAGCGCAGCAGCTTACACCTATCTTCTCTCAATGAAACAGACTGTCATCCTGTCCGCACTCGCCGGGCTGTCGCTTTGCGCCACTCCAGCCTTGGCGCAATCTGTGCCGGCAGACGACACTGACCGCAAGGAGGATCGCTACAGCCTTACCCTTGGTTTGGGCGGCGGCATTGCTCCTGAATATGAAGGGGCAAGCGATTATGGCTTTCAGCCCGGTGGCGTCATCCAGGGCAAGGTTGATGGTTTTGATTTCCAAGTGCGCGGAACCAACATCTTTGTTGATCTGATCCGTGATGCGCCGGACAGCGGATGGAATGTGATCGCGGGGCCAGTCGCGCAGGTGCGGTTTGAGCGCACAAGCCGCAGCGACCTGAAAGACCCACGCGTCGCTCTGCTTGGCACACGCGACACAGCGGTAGAGCTGGGCACTTATGTTGGCATTGGAAAAAGGGGGTTTTTGATCCCGCCTGCTAGCCTGACCTTCGATCTGGCCTTTGTGAAAGATGTGGCAGGCGCGCATGACAGTTTCATCCTGACGCCGGGTGTGGCCCTGGCCTCACCCGTTTCGCAGCGGGCCTTTGTTCGACTTGGGTTTTCAGCGGATTATGTGGGCGCTGGTTATGGCCGGACCTATTTTGACGTCCCTGCGATCGCAGCGCCGATCCCGACGCTGCCCGGCTATGCGACCCGTGGCGCGGGCTTCAAAAGCATCGGCACAACTTTGCTGATGATCCACGATCTGGGTGGAGATAATCGCAAGGGCTGGTCGCTGTTTGGGCTGGGCGGAT
>DLOX01000042.1:0-192 GCA_002478575.1 Sphingomonadales bacterium UBA7473
GCCTTCATTACCGCGACAATCGCTGGACCCAAATCTAGGCGTCCGGTTGTTTTTTGCTGATCGGCCCACAAGCCAGCCCCCGCCTTGATGTGCAGATTGTTTTCGCTGGCAATTGATCGATGGAGGCCTATTCCAACCTGAGCAAAGGGGATGGGCTTCTTGACGCCAACGATACCGGCTTGAGCGTAGCCT
>DLOX01000042.1:273-22037 GCA_002478575.1 Sphingomonadales bacterium UBA7473
TTCGCCAGCTCTGTGGTCGGTATGCCTGCGGCCGCCAGCAAGGCCCATTGGTCTTCATTGCCTTTTTCTGGCCTGACGCGGCGCTCGACGATCAGTTCGATCGGCCACTTTTGACCAACCCCAACGCTTAGGCCGGGGCTTATCTCCAACCCTTGACCTTGGAGCGGCTTTGCAAAGCGCAATGAGGCAGAAAGGGAGGGACGAGTAGGATTGGACGAAAGGCGATATTTTAGCTGCCCTCCACCTTGGCTTCCGCCGAGGAGCGTGCCGATAATGGGGCCGCTGGTACTGCGACTGAAAAGCCAAAGGTCCCCGGTCAGGCGGCTCTTTGGGCGTACCACTTGCATGTCTTGAGCGGACGGCGCCGCTGTAGACGGCTTAATGATTGTCTCTGGCTCCGGATGCATCAACAGGGTCTTGGCGAAAGTTGCGGTCTCAATATTTGGAAGTTTCCAGTTGTCGCTGATCATTGGCTTCACCGCAGATTGCGCAAAAGTTTGCGCAGTTCGAGCCTCCGGTCCGGCGGAGGGTGCAACGCCGGGATGCGCTTCAAATGTTGGCTTGGAGGCGATCTCCATACGGGCCTTCGCTTTGCCCTTCGCCACCGCCTGTGGCGGAGTTTGGTTTCCAGCGTCGATGCTATCCAACAGAAATTCTGCCCGAACCAAAGCCCATGACCCAAGTAAAAGCCCCCAAACGATCAAGGGCTGGCCCTTCATTCGCCGCCCTTCACCGTTTCACTTGGGAAACGATGGCTGGTCTTGTTCCACTTCAATCGGCCGGTCACGAGATATCGGACATAGCCACGGGCGGCCGAAATGCTTGCTCCCATGGCAATGAAGTTGCCCATCAAAGCACGGGGGATACTGATCAGGCCTTGGCCCAAGCCATATTGGCTGCCGGTGAAACTCGCGCGGAACGCCAACCTCCAGAGAAGAAGCGCTGCGTTTGCCAGCAACAGTGAACGGAGTGCCTCGCTGCTGGGCAATTGCTGATTTGTCATGACCACGATCGCGGTGAAGAGGGCGCCTAAATATCCGGCGATCATGACAATCGAGGAAAGCAGCACCCGCCGATCCCGCCAGCGCATCCAATCCTCGCTCAATCCCCCGTGCCAGCCGATGCGATCCCAACCTGCCAGCGCAATGCCAATAATCCAACGCGTCTTTTGCCGGATCGAACTGGTCAGGGTATCCGGGAAATAGGATCGGATCGCGATCAAGCTGCCATCTTTCGGATCGCGCATCCTCACGAAGCGCGAGGAGCACCCGGTCTGCCAAAGGCTTAGGCCTAGCTCATAATCTTCGGTAAGGCTTGCTGCGTCGAAGGGGAGACCACCCTTTTGCTCTGCAATCCGGTGGAGCGCGTGAACAGAAATTGCGCAGCCCGTTCCAGCGCTTGGGAGACTTGCGCCCAGCGATTGGCGGAAGGGAAGCTCCTTTTGATGGGCTTCGGCAAATTCATCGAGATAATGGCCGGAAACCCATGGAGAATCAGGGTCTACCAAGGGAATGACGGGGATCTGAATAAAATCATAGCGCTTGCCCAGCTGCCCAAAAAGCTCAATCTCTCGCGGGTGGACGACATCTTCCGCATCGTGCAGCAGGACCGTCTTGAAGTCGGACATGTCCTCGCAAGCCAGAAGCGCTTTCCAAATCTGGTTCAGGCAATCTGCTTTGCTGGTTGGGCCGTCATTTGATCCAATGATCTTCGACACCCATTCCCCTTCATGATCCAAGAGCGCTTGGCTTGTTGCAGGGTCATTGGGATAACAACCAACGAAAATCCTGTAATTACCGTCTCCCCAATGCCGCCGCGCGTTGGAGACCATGGCTCCAATAACATCCCCCTCGTTCCAAGCCGCGACGAATACTGCCACCTTGCCGGATGGTTGTCCGACAAGGTCAGGGATGAAGTCTAAATCCTTGGCGCGGCCCGTTATGAGCCAAGTCAAGTCGACCAACAGATCATCGATTCCCAGCAAAAGGTAAAAGCACCCGGCAAAGAGCAAGAGCTCGTGAGCGACAAATGGCAGCATTGGCTTGCCTTGACGGGTCAGTGGCTGACGACCGATTGCCCCTTGATCGTCCGGGTTCGCTCCTCAAGCAGCTTTTGCCGCTTTGGGTCTTGAGCGCTCAAGTTAAAGTCAAACGGCCCGGGCTTATCCCAGGCGCCTTCTGGGCGCAGGATCACCAGAGGCTCGACGGTTTCGGGGATCACGCCATTATGGGGTTCAAGCTCCGCCATAATTTCCTGATAACGCACACCTGCAAAAGCAAACTCTGAACGCGTTTCAATGGGCCGGAAGCCGAAGACTCTCCAAAAGCGGACGAGGTCAAGTCTGCTATGTCCGAGTACCCGCCGATAGCCTTTGCGCGCTGCATGATCGAGTGCGGCACGGACAAGCTGGTAAGCAAGCCGACTTTGCCGATATTCGGCCCGCACCGCGAGCCGCTCTAGCTTGGCAAAGCCATTGAAGAAGCGCAACCGCACGCAGCCTGCCGCATCGCCATCGACCCGCCCCAGAAAATGGGTTGAACAGAAATCATTCCCATCAAATTCTTCATCATAGAAGCAGAATTGTTCGGCAATATAGGTCGCAGCGCGGACCGAAAATACTTTGAAGATATCCTCGATTGATCGCGCAACTTGCACATCCAGAATTTGGCGTTTGGCTTCTGGCAGCTTTCTTTGCGGAAAGACCACCAACAGATCGGGATCGGCGTCGGGGAAATAATTGCGCGCGGCCATGAATCCAGCGCCTGCGTGAAGACGCTCTGAATGGGATGTGATTGAGCGAGAGAACATGGGGCATGGCTCGCTCGCGATGGGGTCTATAGCATTGCCGATCGCCGAGAGGAGGCGCCCGAAATTGCCGGGCATGATCACCAGCCAGATGTAAAGCGCTGTCGGTTGTTCCCCAGGCGCACAAATCCATTCCGGTTTGGGTTGGAGGCCAGAAAATGCGCCTTGGGTGATTGCAGTAAGCCCTGTGTCGTTAAGCGGGAGGAGCGCGAGAAGACCGGGTGTTGACCCGGGTGTGACTTCACTAGCCACTTGGATAGCAAAGGGATTCTTATCCAAAATGGAGCAAATTGTATCTTCGTCGGCGATGTGAAACTGAGCTCTTACCTCATTCAGCCGGTCAATGATGACGGCGCGATCGGTTGGCTTTAGCCCGCTTTTGCTTCGTTCCGCGCGCTTTAGACAGCGCCATACTTTCTCCGAAAAGGCAAAGTGCCGAAAACTTGAGGTCTCAATTCTTGGCTTACTTTGGAACATTGTGCTTCTCCTTCAAGCGCCTTAAACATGGTTAATGATTTCTGACTCGGTAACCGTAAGCGAGCAGGAGAACGGACGCATGATGCAGTATTCCGAACAGGGTGTTCAGTCAGCTGAACAGATTGAAAACAACGATCGGCTTAAGTCACTGATTTGTGGTTTAAATTGGAATGATCTGCACCTGATGCGCGAAGTGTGGACGCATGGCAGTTTCCGAAGGGCTGCTGCAAATCTCAGGCTTTCAATCAATACGGTTCGGGCTCGAATTGATCGATTAGAAGCAGCATTGATGACCACTTTATTTAGACGAGGAACTAATGGTCTTACTATTACTTCTGAAGGTCGAACTGTTCTTCAAATTGCGACCAATATGCAGGCTGCCAGTCTTGATCTTCCGTTGGGAAGGGGCAACCGCAGTTTAGTGAAGGAAGGGGAGTTTAGAATTTGCGCGTCAGAAGGCTTGGCCACATTTTGGCTTACACCCCGATTGATGGAATTGAAGCGTCAGCTCCCAGAGTTGATCATTTCCTTGGAGAGCTTCTCTGATCAAACACGTATTAAGCCGGACAATTATGATTTGGCCATTGGCTTTGTCAGGCCAGCCCAGCTGTCGATGGTTACTGCTAAAATAGGCACCGTCCACATGATGCCGTTCGCCTCAGACGCTTATCTAAGGAATTTCGGCACACCCCAAACCATCGATGACTTGGTGGGACATCAATGCGTTCAACAGGAGGCGCCGGGCCTCAGCTATGACGCGCTTCGCTATTTTCTTGGCGAAAGCCAGGCTGATGAAGTCGTCTCCTTCAGGGTTAGCTCAAGCTATTCCTTATTCTGGGCAGTTGCCTCTGGCATCGGCATTGGCGCCTTGCCGACTTACATTCGCGCAATCAGTAAGCGGGTGCAGCCTTTAGACATACCAATCCGCCCCCGATTTGAGCTATGGCTGTCTTACAAGGGGGAAGCGCGAGGGTCTCAACCAGTGAGCATAGCGTCTCATTGGGCGCGTCAATGCTTCGATCCTTCGGCTTATCCTTGGTTCCGCGATGAGTTTGTCCATCCTCATGACTTTGAGCCAGAAATAGAAGACAGCCAGGTCATCCCGATTTTTGATCATCTGATTGACGAAGCCTGCTGAAACTCGCACCTTCCAGCTTGGTTTGGGAGGACGAATCATGCTGCGTTGGCTGGGTTTAGCGGGATTGGCTTTTGCGGCATTGGCCCCTTTGGTGGCGAGCAGTGACGACGCTGCACGAGTAAGCTTTGCAGTGCCGGGCTCGAGCGGCTCCAGCGGTGGCGCGATCAACCGTTTCACCATTCGCTTTACCGAAGCCATTGTGCCCTTGGGCGATCCGCGAGCGACTGCACCTGCTTCTGTGACCTGCACAGTTCCAAGCACCGGCCGCTGGGCGGATCAGCAAACCTATATTTATGAATTTGAACGCCCGCTTCCCGGCGCGCTGACCTGCGAAGTGAAGCTGCGCGATGGGCTGCAGAGCCAGCGCGGTGTGAGCGTGACTGGTACATCAGCTTTTACCATTGATACGGGCGGCCCATCGGTTCGGGCCATGCTGCCTACGGAATATGATGGAGAGATTGAAGAGGACCAGCTTTTCCTCGTCGCAACCAATGTGCCAGCTAGTCCCAACGCGATCGGCCAAGGCGCCTATTGCGCCGTTGATGGCATTGGAGAGAAGATCGCGGTTGATGTGGTCGGGACACGGGCTGCGTCGAAACTGCTCGCTGATCTGGGCGAAGACCATTGGGAGTCTCGCAACTTCCTTGAAAATGCCGGACTGCCCAGCCTTGTTTCGAAAAATGAGAAGGAACGAGCTGCGGCATTCCAATCGCTGACCGCGCTAAAGTGCCGCCGTCCGCTTCCCCCTGGACGGGACGTCTCGATAGTTTGGGGCAAAGGGATCAGCAGCGCTGATGGACGCCTCGCGGGGCGGGACCAGCGGTATGATTTCACGGTGCGGAAGGCCTTTACGGCGCGCTTTGAATGTCCGCGCATCAATCCGCAGGCCGGTTGCAATCCGATGCAAGCAACAAAGCTGCGTTTCACATCGCCTTTGCCGAGCGAAATGGCGCTGAAGGCGCGGCTGCGCTTTGACGGCGGCCAAGAATTTGCGCCGACGCTCAGCGATGATGACAAAGGCCAAGCAACCCTCGCCGATTTGACTTTCAAGGGACCATTTCCAGCACTTGCAGGCGCGAAGATCATCTTGCCGCAAGGCGTGAAGGATGAGAGTGGCCGTCCACTTGCCAATGCCGAGCGCTTCCCGCTTTCTGTGAAGTTTGATGAAGCGCCTCCGCTCGTTAAATTTGCGGCACCTTTTGGGATCATAGAGGCGAATGAAGGCGGGGTCCTGCCTGTCACGGTCCGCGCCGTTGAACCCAACCTCGGCCAGCGTTTGACATCGATCAAAGGCGACAAGCTCCGCATAGATGCAAGCGATGGCGAAATCGCCAAATGGCTGCGCGATGTCGACAAAGCCGATGATAGCGATTTCCGCGAAGAACAGCGGGGCAAGGAAAGCGTCACTGTCAATTACACAGGCACCAAATCCGTGCTGGCGGGCCAAGGCGATGGTCTGAAATTGTCTCCGCCTGCTGGTGGCAAGGATTTCGAGGTGGTTGGCATTCCGCTCAAAGATCCTGGCTTCTATGTAGTCGAGCTTGCAAGCCCCATGCTGGGCAAAGCTCTACTCGGTCGACCCACCACACGCTATGTTTCGGCCGCGGCATTGGTCACCAATATGACGGTCCATTTCAAATGGGGCCGTGAAAAGTCATTGGTTTGGGTGACTGCGCTCGATAGCGCAACGCCGGTCGCCAGTGCAGATGTGCGCGTGACCGACAGCTGCTCGGGCAAGCAGCTCGCCAGAGGGACAAGCGATGCCCAGGGGCGATTGATCGTCTTTGGCCTGCCAGAGCCTGAAACTTACAGCAGTTGCGCTGAGGGTAGCTCCCCAGCGCTGATGGTTTCGGCGCGGAAAGCTGGCGATTTCAGCTTCACCATGACCGAATGGGGCGACGGTATAAGACCCTATGACTTCGATTTGCCCTATGGCTGGTCCGAAGCGGGGGACATTTTCCACACCATCTTTGATCGCTCGCTCGTGCGCCAAGGCGATACGATCAACATGAAGCATATCATTCGCAAACCCATTGGCACCGGCTTCGCCAATGGCGCGGCATTATCTGGAACCTTGACCCTTTCGCATCGCGGTTCAGGCACAAGTTTCGATATGCCGATCAGCATTGGCTCTGATGGGATTGGAGAGAATAGCTGGACCGCCCCCTCTGGCGCGCCGATGGGCGACTATGATTTGACCGTGAAGGTTGGCGACAAGACCATGTCTGTGCCGCAGTCCTTCAAGGTAGATGAGTTCCGTTTGCCGACCATGCGTGCGACGGTGAGCGGCCCCAAAGAGGCACTGGTGCGGCCGAGCCGCGTACCGCTGTCTCTGTTCGTTGGCTATCTCTCCGGCGGCGCAGCAAGCAATCTGCCCGTGACTGTGCGGACAGCTTACACAAGCTTTGCAGACGATCCGGACGGTTGGGAAGATTGGACCTTCGGCGGCGGCAAGGTTGAGGAAGGCACTGTGCCCCTCAACAGCGATGGCGATGAAGAGGCGGCCCCTCTGCCGCAAGCGCAAATGCTGCCGGTCTCGCTGGGCGGCGATGGCACTGCCAATGCGACCATCGATCTGTCAAAGCCTGTCGATGCCGATACCGCGCTCAGCGTCGAGATGGACTATCAAGACGCCAATGGTGAGACGCTGACTGCGCGCAAGACCATCCCGCTTTACGCCTCCGGCATTCAGCTCGGCATTAAGACCGATGGATGGATGATGCGCGATGAAGATCTGCGCCTGAAGTTTGTGACGCTCGATTTGGATGGCAATCCCGTGCGCGGAAAGCCCATATCGGTTGAACTATTTGCCCGTGAGGCTCTTACCGCAAGGCGGCGTCTGATCGGCGGTTTCTATGCCTATGACAATCAGATGCGCACGCGGCGGCTGGCGGCGCGTTGTGCTGCGACC
Organism: Sphingomonadales bacterium UBA7473; assembly: GCA_002478575.1. GTDB lineage: Bacteria > Pseudomonadota > Alphaproteobacteria > Sphingomonadales > Sphingomonadaceae > Aquisediminimonas. The sequence goes on from DLOX01000042.1 coordinate 7,605, forward strand.
ACGGACAAGCTGGGCCTAGCCGCATGCGCGATCAACGCGGGCGTATCGGGCGAGGTCACGGTGGTTGCGACCGCAACCGACAGCAATGGCAATGTCGCGCGCGCTGTTCGTTCGGTCTGGCTTGCTGGCGAAGATGAATGGTGGTTCGGCGGCGATAATGGCGACCGGATGGACGTCATCCCCGAACAGAAAAGCTATAAGGCAGGTGAGACGGCGAAGCTCCAAGTGCGCATGCCATTCCGTGAAGCGACTGCTTTGGTAACCGTTGAGCGGGAAGGGGTACTTTCGAGCGAGATTGTGAAGCTTTCCGGCACTGACCCGGTTGTGAATGTCAAAATGCCGGGCAGCTATGCGCCAGACGTCTATGTGTCTGTGTTGGCTGTGCGCGGGCGGATTGGCGGTTTCAAACTTTGGACGGCAAAGATTGCGCGGGATTGGAACCTGCCCTTCCTCAGTCGCGATGGCTATGCGCCAACAGCGCTCGTTGATTTGGCCAAGCCAAGCTATCGATTGGGCATCGCCCGCGTGAAGGTTGGCTGGGAAGGGCATCAGCTGTCGGTGAAAGTAGCCGCGGACAAGAAACGCTATGCCGTGCGCGAAACGGCGATGGTCGACGTGTCGGTTAGGGAGCCAGACGGCAAACCCGCGAAGTCGGCCGAGATTGCTTTCGCGGCAGTTGATGAAGCTTTGCTCCAACTTCAGCCCAACGAGAGCTGGAAGCTCTTGGACGCGATGATGGGAGAACGGCCTTTGTCCGTCCTGACCTCAACGGGTCAGATGCAAGTTGTGGGCAAGCGGACTTACGGCAAGAAGGCGGTTGAGGCAGGCGGCGGTGGCGGTGATGACAGCGCCGTTACGCGAACGGACTTTAAGCCGGTCCTCCTTTGGCGTGGTCGTGTGACCCTCGATGGCCAAGGCAAAGCGCGGCTTCCCGTTCAACTGGCGGACTCGCTTTCATCCTATCGGTTGGTTGCGATTGCCAATGCCGGGCCTGACCGGTTCGGAACCGGCGAAACCGCGATCCGGACGTCACAAGATCTCAGCATCTTTTCCGGCATCCCGCCTCTGGTGCGCAGTGGCGATTGGTATGGCGGCAGCTTCACATTGAGGAATGGCACCGACAAGCCAATGACCGTGACAGCAAAGGTCAAGCTTGAGCCTGCTGTCGCGACAGGCGAGCCGTTGACGGTCACGATCCCGGCAGGTGGAGCGGCGCCAGTGACTTGGAATGTGACGGCACCTGAAGGTGTCTCGGCTCTGAACTGGAAAGTCGAAGCCAGCGCCAAGGGCGGCAAAGCAACAGACTCGATCACTGTGTCTCAAGCCGTCATCCCTGCTATTCCCATCGAGACTTGGGCGTCGACCCTCGTCCGGGTTGGGGATCGCACAAGCGTCCCCATCATGTCGCCAGTCGGTGCTCTGTCGGGCAGCGCGGTCGTCGATGTCCGCTTGTCAGCCACGCTGGCCCCGCCGTTGGAAGGCGTGCGGCGTTATATGGCCGCCTATCCCTATGGCTGCTTTGAACAGCAAACTTCTCGCTACGTTGCACTGAGCGACGGCGCAGCGTGGGATAAGCTGGCGGCAGAAATTCCGGCCTATATCGATGGCGATGGATTGCTGCGTTATTGGCCGTCCGCTTATGGTCAGGGTTCCGAAGCGCTGACCGCATATGTGCTTTCGATCACGAGTGACGCGGGTTTTGTTATCCCGGCGGAACCCAAAGCGAAGATGATTGAGGCGATGAAGGCTGTCCTCAATGGTCGCCTAAAGCGCGAAGCGCCGTGGGCCAGCAATGATCAGCTGTTGCGGATTGCTGCCCTATCCGCCCTCGCCAAAGTCGGCGAGGCAACGCCAGCCATGCTGGGTCAGATCAGCTTGGCCCCAGCCGATATGCCAACGGGTGCCTTGGCCGATTGGCTGGGTGCCATTGATCGTATTCCCGGAGCCAACAAAGCGGTTCGGACCGAAGCAGAAGGCCTGCTTCGTCAACGCTTGGCCTATGAAGGATCACGGCTTGATATCAGCGATCAGGGCAATGCGCCTTGGTGGATGATGTCGTCCGGCGATGAAATGGCGATCAAGGTGCTTCTGGCGACACTCGGACGGCCCGGCTGGACCGATGATGATGGCCGCATGATGGTCGGCGTCGCTCTTCGCCAACAGCGGGGGCATTGGGATACGACGCTCGCCAACGCGTGGGGCAGCATTGCGGCCCGGCGTTTTGCAGCGCGTTATCCCGCTCAGGCGATCATGGGCACAACAACCGCAAGCCTTGGTTCGGTTTCGGCAGAGCAGATTTGGCCCATGGCGTCCGATGCCAAGCCATTGAGCCTAGCGATCAAAGAACCCAAAGGATCGCTGCTGCTCGTTCAGCAAGGCGGGGCAGGGCCTTGGGCAGCAGTGTCAGTCAAAGCCGCTGTGCCTTTGCTTGAGCCTCTATTTGCCGGCTATCGGATCGAGAAGAAGATCACGCCAGTGATCCAAGCCAAATCCGGGCAATGGTCCCGCGGCGATGTCGCGAAGATCACCATCACGGTGACATCGACGGCTGGCCGAAATTGGGTGGTGATCAATGATCCCATCCCGCCCGGCGCAACGGTGATGGGTGGCCTTGGCGGCCAATCCCAAATGCTGGCGGATGAGGCGAAAGAAGCGCCACCATCCTATGTCGAACGCGGCAATGACAGCTGGCGCGGCTATTTCGAATGGATGCCTGAGGGCAAACGCAGCGTCGACTATGTGGTGCGCTTGAATGGTGTTGGCCAATTCAAACTGCCACCGACCCGCGTTGAGGCCATGTATTCGCCAGCCATTCGCGGGCAATTGCCCAACCAACCGGTAACGGTGGTGATGCGGTGAGACTGACCATCCGCAAGGCGGGGCTGGCGCTGGCTGCGCTTTGCGGGCTGGCCTTGCTGACGCTTTGGCTCCTGACGATCCCGCCGCCGCTGCCGTCACATCAAGGCGTGGTGAAGGGGTGGAAGCCTAGCGAGGCATGGCTTTACGACCGCAATGGCGCATTGCTGGATAGTATCCGTGTGGATTTTCACGCGCGGCGGCTGGCTTGGGTGTCGCTTGACCAAATGTCGCCAGAGCTGCCCAAGGCCATCATTGATGCCGAGGATAAGCGGTTTCGCGATCATGGCGGGATTGATTGGCTCGCGGTGGGCGGGGCGATCAAGGCGCGGTTGGATGGCAGTCGTTCTCGCGGCGCCAGCACGATCAGTATGCAAGTCGCGGCCTATTTGTCGCCAGAGCTTGCAGCCCCCGGCAGCCGAGGGTGGATGGACAAGCTGCGCCAAATGCGCGCGGCAAGCGCCTTGGAATCCGGATGGAGCAAAGACCAGATACTGGAAGCCTATCTCAATATGGCGGGCATTCGAGGCGAGGCACGCGGGATTGGTGCGGCCAGCCTTGCCCTGTTTGGGAAGGACGCCAAGGCGCTGACGAGGGAGGATTCGATCCTGCTTGCTGCCTTGTTGCCCGCGCCGACAGCGTCAGCCGCCGCCATTGGTGGGCGCGCTTGTCGCCTTGCGGCGGACATCGATTGCCAGCGCTTGAAAGATCAAGCAGCTTGGATGGTCGGCCAGTCCCGTCAAGCAGCACTTGATCCGGGGCTTGCGCCTCATCTTGCTGTGAAGATGCTGCCGAAGCCGGGGATGAAACTGAAAACCACTCTGGATCGCAACATCCAAACCATCGCTGTCACTGCGCTGCGCCGTCAGCTTTTGGGGCTTGGCGGGGACCGCGCCCGCGATGGTGCAGTGGTGGTTGTCGATAATGCCTCTGGCCAAGTGCTGGCCTATGTCGGTGGGGTAGGGGGCGATTCCACAGCTGCGGCAGTCGATGGGGCCGATGCGCTTCGGCAGGCGGGGTCCACCCTCAAACCCTTCCTTTACGGCCAAGCGATGGAGCATGGCTATTTGACGCCCGCCTCGATCCTCGATGATTCGCCGGTGCAGCTGGACACGGCATCCGGCCTTTATGTGCCCCAAAATTATGATCGCGGGTTCAAGGGCCCGGTCTCCGTGCGAACGGCCTTGGCCAGCTCCTTAAACGTGCCTGCGGTTCGCACGCTCCTTTTGATCGGGCCAGAAGCGTTTCGGGATCGGCTTTGGGATATGGGCTATCATGGCCTCACCGAAGATGGCCAGCACTATGGATTTTCGTTGGCCCTCGGATCCGCAGAAGTCACATTGCTGGAACAAGCCGCAGCTTATCGCGCCTTGGCCTTGGGCGGGACATGGTCTCCGTTGCGGCTAAGGGCAGAGGATGGGCCGCAACCCGGACGCCAAATCATGTCGGCACCCTCCAGCTGGTTGGTCAGCGATATCCTCGCCGACCCTTCCGCCCGAGCAACAACCTTTGGTCTCGATAGCGCGCTGAAACTGCCTTTCTGGGCAGCCGTCAAAACCGGCACGTCAAAAGCAATGCGAGACAATTGGTGTGTGGGTTACACAGATCGATACACAGTGGCCGTTTGGGTCGGAAATCTTGAAGGAGACAGCATGCGCGCGGTTTCAGGTACTAGTGGTGCTGCCCCGGTATGGCGTGATGTTATGCTGGCGCTCCACCGCGAAACCCCCGGCCGAGCACCTGCTCGACCTGCTGGCATCATGTCCGAACGGGTCAGCTTTGCCAACGCAAGTGAGCGGCCTCGTATGGATCATTTCTTGGCAGGCATGGCGCAAGGGCAACAAGCCATGGCTCCGCCTGAATCGCGCAGGCCGCGGATCACCAATCCTGTCAGCGGCTCTGTATTCGCGCTGGACCCAGATATCCCGACGGGGCGTCAGAGGATGGCCGCACTTGTCACGGGGTCGGTAGAGGGACATCGCCTTATCTTGAATGGCCGCGATTTGGGGGAGGCTGGTGCAAAACCCCAGCTTCTACTTCCCCCCGGCGTGCATCGGCTCGATCTGGTTGATCCATCAGGCAAGCCGGTTGATCGCGTGCGCTTCACGATGCGATAAGCTGCGAGCTGAACAAAAGTTTGCAACTCTGAACGCTATACAACGGCATGTTCAGCTTGTTGGAAGCGAGCGAGGCCTAGAGACACATCCAAGGGGGCGAATCGACGCGCCCGTCTATTTGTGGAGGCTTATCATGCGTTCTGCTCTTTTCTCAGCTGCTCTGCTTGCTCTTTCGGCGCCAACCTTGGCTCATGCTGGTGAAGCGCAGCGCGACATGGAACGCATTGGCGCGCAATTGTCTGACCCGCGCAGCCAAGCCGCGATCTCTGGCGGTCTGATGGCGATCCTTGATGCTTTCATGGATATGCGCGTTGATGGTATTGCCAAAGCGCTTGAGCCCATGAACGGCGGCAAGCCCATCAAAATGAAGGGCAAGACCATCCGCGAAATGGCTGAACGCCGCGATCCAGACTTTGAAGATAAGATGGAAGACGGAAGCAAAGCCATGGTCGCAGGCGCAGGCGCGATGGCGACTGCTATGTCCGTCATGTTGCCTCAGCTTGAGGCAGCGATGGAAAAGGCCGGTGAAGAAATTGACCGCGCCAAGGATCGCATGCCCGACGCAAAGTGAGCGGATTGAGATAGCTTGACCCTGCGTCGCTTCTAAAAGGGGTGACGCGGGGCGAAGCTCACGTTAAGGCTTTGCCAATGTGGCGCTTGTTTCAATTCCCGCTCTGCCCCTTTTCCCGCAAAGTCCGCCTTCTTCTTGGAGAAAAGGGCGTAGGCTATGAACTTGTGCGCGAACATCCTTGGGAACGGCGGGACGAATTTCTTGATCTGAATCCAGTCTGCCAAACGCCTGTGATGCTGCATGACGAGACGCGTGTCACGCTGATGAACTCTGCTGCAATTTGCGAATATTTCGAAGAGACCGAGAAGAAGGCCCCGATGATCAACGGGACCGCGCCTAATCGTGCTGAAATCCGGCGGTTGGTCGCTTGGTTTGACGAATATTTCTACATGCAAGTGGTTGGCCCACTGTTGCACGAGCGGATGGAAAAACGGCTCGTGCAACGCGCCGCGCCAGATGCCTCAGTTCTTCGCCAAGCGATGAAGAACGCCAATCAGCTGCTCGACTATGTTGATTGGTTGCTCGACAATCGCAACTGGCTCGGCGGGGCGACGCTGAGCCTCGCTGATCTAGCAGGCGCGGCACATATCTCAGTCGCGGACTATCTCGGCGGTATTGATTGGCGGAGCCACAGCCAAACCAAGGATTGGTATGCGGGGCTTAAATCACGCCCTAGCTTTCGGCCGCTCTTGTCTGAACGGATGGACGTGATTTCGCCGCCTGCCCATTATGACAAGGTTGATTTTGAGGCCTAGGCCTTGCCGCGTTTGGCTAGTATTTCTTCTGCCAAAGCATGATCGCCGACCTTATCGACATCGATGCAGGCAATCGGATCAGCCATGGCAACAAGCTTGATGGACAAGCCAAATTTCCGGCCTACCTGAGCAAGCGCCTCTCTAAGTCCAATGGTTCGTGTGATCGCCCGGATCGCGAGCCAAGGTCCGAAATGAAGGAAGAGCTTCCACGCCGTTTTCCGGTCTTGTTCAGCCGCTGACCAGAGATCAAGCGCAGCGATGACGCGATCGGTGCGGAGCGCGAAGAGGTTGGCGCCGGACCAATGCCCGTCGCTAAACTTCAGCCAAGTCCTTACCGCATCGGGGAAGACGAGCAGCATCGCCGCCTTTTCAACCATCGCAACCGACAGATCGCTTGATGCGCTATCCTTCAGAAACGCGCTGATCATCGATGGCTCAAGCAAAGGGTGATCAGCGGTTGTCACCAGAACCGGCCAAGGGGCCGCATCTGATCCGGCAATCGCCTTGATGCTCGATGAAATGCCTGCACCGCTTGCATGAAACAACGCGCCACCGCCTGCTTCCACTGCCTGGATTAGCTTTTCCGGCGCTTGGGACAAGATAACGATCCGAGCAATTTCAGGCGTTTGATGAAGCGCCCGAACTACTTTGGTCACCATCGCTTCGCCACCAACGGTGACCAGCGCCTTATACTCTTCACCGAAATGAGTGGCGAGCGCATCTGGCCCGGGCCTTTGACCAGCAAGTATAATTGCTGTCCATCCACCCTCACTCATGATTTGGCCCCACGCTTGTTCACACTATCTAGGTGCATAGACTCATTCATCTGGCGTTCAACTGGAAAGGGCGGCGGTCGGCCGCCACAACGCCAACAAAAGGCCTCATTTTCGTCATAACCAAGAGCCTCTATGAGCCAATTTTTCGCGTCAAGCGAACCACTGTCATCATTTGGCCCCAAATTGGGCGTTTGTGGCAATCTGATGAAGAAGATCGCAATCTATGACATGGACCGGACGATCACCCGGCGGGCGACTTTCACGCCTTTCTTGATCTTCGTGGCCAAGCGGCGGCCCTTGCGATTCTTCCTTTTGCCCTTCTTTTTTATCGCGCTGCTTGGCTATCCGCTCAAGCTGTTAGATCGCAAGGCACTTAAGCAAATTGGGTTCCGGCTCATCTTGGGTTCAAATGTAACCGCTGACGAATTGTCGGCAATTGGCCAATCCTATGCTTCTCACGTGCTGGCGAACAATGTCTACGACAGAGCACGAAAGCAAATCGCGACGGACCGTGCGGAAGGCTGCAGACTGGTGATGGCAACGGCCTCGCCCGACTTTTACGCGGCTGAGATTGGTCGGCTCTTGGGCTTTGATCATGTGCTGGCAACAGTTCAGGGCCGCGACGATGATGGGAGCTATAGCTACCGGATCAAAGGCGCGAATTGCTTTGGCAATGAAAAGCTCCGTAGGATCGAAGAATGGCTGAAAGAGGCTCGCGTCACTTCAGACATCCGTTTTTATTCGGATCATCATTCGGATCGACCAATTTTCGAATGGGCGGACAAGCCCATTGTCGCCAACCCTGACTCAAAACTCCGTGCGCTTGCTAAGGCCCGCGGCTGGACCATAGAAACTTACGCATGACGCTTTCTGCAGCCATTGTTGGCGATAATAAGCACACACTTTGGGGATTGTCTGCTGAAGAGCGGACCCGTCGCTTGGCCCTTGCCAATAAGCAGGATTGGAAAGGCGCGGACGCCGTCGGTGCGAACATCATCGTCAATGCGGCCTATGTTTTCGATCCGCTCTGGTATGTTCATATCAGCGCAAACCCGGGAACGATGCTCACCAAAAATGGCGTGGCGGTTTTGGCTCACGCTGCTGATGCCGCTCAAGCCAAGGCCGTTGCTGACGCCATACGAAGCGAAACCAAAGCCTCAGGACTCACTGAAATCGCGATCGAGTCAGGGGCGACCATCCAGAACAAAGAGCTTCGCAAGCGGATCACGCCCTTTGTAGATCGGTTGATTCCAGAGAATGTCACGGCGTTGGAACGCGCCAGTTACTTCGGCGCCTATAAAGGCGTCACCGATGCCTTGACCAAATATCTCTGGCCTGAATGGGCACTGATGTTGACCCGGGTCGCGGCCAAGATCGGCATGTCACCTAATCAGGTGACGGCGATTGGCTTTGCACTGTGCCTCTATGCGATGTGGCTCTTTTGGTATGGCCATTATTGGCTCGGCATGGCGGCTGGCCTGATTTTCATGGTGCTGGACACCGTCGATGGAAAGCTTGCGCGCTGCACCATTACGTCCAGCTGGTGGGGCAATGTTTTTGATCATGGCATTGATCTCATTCACCCTCCCTTTTGGTGGTTCGCTTGGGCTGTTGGGTTATCGGCCTGGGGGCAGGGGCTCGATTTCGCGACCTTCTGGTGGATCCAAGGGATACTCTTAGTCGGCTATGTTATTCAGCGATTGATCGAGGGGCAGTTCATCCTGCGGAATGGCGGCATCCACATTCATGTGTGGCGCAAGATTGATTCCGATTTCCGGCTGATCACGGCGCGACGCAATCCCAATATGGTGATTCTGTTTGTTGCAACGCTCTTCCAGAGACCTGACATTGGGATCATTGCTGTGGCCTGGTGGACGGGGCTTTCGTGCCTGTTTCATCTGGTTCGCCTTGTGCAGGCCGAGGCTTTTCGCGTAAAAGGCGGCACAATCCGATCATGGATGGAGGACCCTGCGTGAACGACACGATTCGCAAGTTCGGTTATCCGGCGACGCTTGTTGCCGACTATGATCATTGGGTGGTTCTGCTCCGCCCCGATCAGCCGACGCTGGGATCATTGGTCTTGGCCGCTCGATCAGAAGCCACAGCCTTTGGTGATTTGCCACCCGAAGCTCATGCGGAGCTTGCGACGGTCACGAAGCACATTGAATCAGCACTGAAAGCCGCGGTGGCTTTTGAGCGGATCAACTATCTGATGCTGATGATGGTTGATCCGCATGTCCATTTCCATGTCATCCCCCGTTACGATGGAGAACGGAGTGCCGAAGGCGTGACGCTAGTTGATGCTGGATGGCCTAAGCTGCCTGAACTCGGCAAGGCCACCAGCCTTGCTGATGCTCAGACAGTTAGGTTGGTTAAATGGCTCAAAAGTCAATGGTCTTAGTGAACCCTTAGGAGGCCTATTGCGCGGCCTTCGTCCAGCCATCGGTCAGCTTGGTTACGACCTCAATATCGTTCAAGAAGTCAACTTCGCCCCATTCCATTCCTTCAATTGAGACGGTGCCAACCTTTCCCGATGGCGCGATGGCATCGATTATCTTTAGATACCAATTCTCGACGCCCGCGGGTGTGCGCATATAAGCTTCGACTGTGTCGCGGAACAGAGCAGCGCCTTCTCCCCTGAAAGCAAGGAATCCAATCGACTCTGCATTGCTTTGTGCGGCGGTCAGCGTTTTGCCGATAGCATGAAGCTGTTCGCCCACGCGGGAGACTTTCATATCGTCACTGTCATAGGCCAGTTTGACGTCAACTGTCACTGCGATTGGCCAATCATGCGGCTGAAGCACTTGGGCGACAATCTCTTGACTGACCAACGTGTCGCCATTCAAGATCAGAAAATCCTCACCCATCGCCTCACGTGCGATCCAACAGGAACCGAGATTGTCGGCCACCTTGTAAAAGGGGTTGAAGCGCGTGGTAATCGTAAGGCCCGGTCTTGCAAGCCGAGCAAGCTCAGCCTCCACCGCTTCCGTCATGAAGCCCGTGACGACGTCAATTTCGGAAACGCCATTGTCGAACAGTGCGTCGACTTGCCACGCGATCAGGCTTTTGCCCGAAAACTCGATCAAGCATTTGGGAAGGTTTGCGGTCAGGGGGAGGAGGCGCGAACCCTGTCCGGCGCTCAAGATAATGGCTTTTTTGATCATGGGCAGGGCAGATGTGACAAAATGATGGGGGAACTATGGTCCCAGCCAACGGCGTCTATTGTGAACAGACGGCCGTCAGACCGCCTGTATCTTATTTTGCTGGAGCCGCTGCGTTTGCAGCCGGTGCTGCAGCATTTGCGGCGGCATCGGCTGGGGCGGCAGCTGCGGCGGCTTCGCCTTCGGCAGCGGCAGGCGCAGCTGCGGGAGCGGCTGGCAATGGCAAGTTAGAACCCTTGCTGTTCAAATAGGCGATGACGCTGGCGCGCTTCACATTGTCGCTGATGCCAGCATAGGTCATCTTGGTGCCCGGCGCATATTTCTTGGGGCTCAGCATCCATTTGTCCATTTCTTCAAAGGTCCAAGTGCCGCCCTTGCCCTTCAGGGCATCGCTATATCCGAAACCAGCATGGCCCGCGACAGGCTTGCCCATTGTCGCCCAAAGATTGGGGCCTGTGCCATTCGCGCCGCCCTGATCGATTGTGTGGCAAGCCACGCATTGCTTGAACACTTCTTCGCCCTTGGCAAGATCGGCTTTGGAAAAGTCGATAGGCTCAGCAGCTGCTGCGCTACCGCCACCTGATCCTTCAGCTTCTGCAACGGCATAGCCGCCCTTTTCAACACCATGATGCTTGAAGATCTCTCCAGACAAAAGCGCACCGCCAAGTGCAACAATGCCCGCGCCCAATGCCCAGCCAGCAATGGTGTTAAAACGATCTTCCATCTTAGTGTGTCCCCGTGTCGGCGATATGTGAATCGCGGTTGCCTTAAACGGGGATGGGCATCTTCGCAAGCGCGGTTGCATGCCGAGCGACAGACGGCTAACCGCCGCAGCCATCATGGATCGATACCCCGCACCCGCCCAACCGCTTGTTTCCGCAATGGAAGCCGATGCCGCTGCAAATCCCAGCAACACAGTCTCTTTTCAAGGCGCGCCTGGTGCCAACTCTCATGTCGCTGTGAATGAAGCTTTGCCTGGGGCTTTGGCTTTGCCCTGTTTCAGCTTTGAAGACGCGATTGAAGCCGTTGTAGAAGGGCGTGCTTCTAAAGCGATGATCCCGATAGAAAATTCGTTGTTTGGGCGAGTGGCCGACATCCACTTCCTCTTGCCCGAATCCGGCCTCACCATTGTGGGCGAATATTTCTTGCCCATTCGCTATGCCTTGATGGGCATAGGGGCGATGGATCAAGTGACTCAAGCGATCAGCCATCCGCAAGCGCTGGGGCAATGCCGGGGCTGGCTTCGGGCGCGCGATATTCAACCGCTGTCTTATCCGGATACTGCCGGAGCAGCGGCGCGCGCTGTTGAGCTGGGTGATCAAACCGTAGCGGCGATTGCGCCGCCGCTAGCCGCTCAAACCTATGGCCTGAAGATTTTTGAAGAAGGCCTTGAAGACTCGGCCGACAATATGACGCGCTTCGTGATTTTGGCGCGGGGAGCGGAAGAGGCCGAAAGTGAAGGCCCGATGATGACGAGCCTCATCTTCGAAGTGAAGAATGTGCCTGCCGCCTTGTACAAAGCCATGGGCGGCTTTGCGACCAATGGCGTCAATATGACCAAGCTGGAAAGCTATCAGCGCGGTGCAAGTTTTGCTGCGACGACTTTCTATGCAGATATTGTGGGCACGCCGCACGATCCGCCTGTGGCGCGAGCATTGGAAGAGCTGCAATTCCATTCCAAATCGCTGAGATTGCTTGGGACCTATCCCCAAGCCCGCAAACGTGGCTGAACTGGATTTCATCCAATCGCTGCGCGCGCTGGCCACTCATCCAGCGGCACGGGGGCTGATGGATGATGCGGCGGTTCTGGAAACTGGCGGCACAAAGCTGGTTCTGACGCAGGACACGCTTGTTGAGGGTGTTCATTTTCTGCCGGATGACCCGCCGGAAAGCATCGCTTGGAAGCTGCTGGCTGTGAATATGTCGGATCTGGCTGCCAAAGGCGCAAAGCCGGTCGGTGCCCTCATGGGCTACACGTTGCGCGGCGATCAGACTTGGGATCAGGCCTTTGTTCGGGGGCTTGCTGAGGCTGCAGAGCATTTTGGCGTGCCATTGTTGGGCGGGGATACAGTGCGCGGTAGGGAGCGGCATTTATCGTTGACCCTCATCGGAGAAGCGACCGGTCGCGTTCCGGGCCGCGATGGCGCGCAGCAAGGGGACGTTGTTTACGTCTCTGGCACAATCGGGGATGCTGGCGCAGGCCTCAAAAGCAGGCTGGGAGAGATTGAGGCGTCTGAAGCGCTGGAAGCCGCTTATCTTAGGCCTAATCCAAATCTGGAGTTGGGTGCTCGTCTCGCCGATCAAGTCACTGCGATGATGGATGTGTCTGATGGCTTGCTGATTGACGCCAATCGGTTGGGCATCGCAAGCGAGGTGGGTGTTCAAATTGATTTGGGGGCCATTCCTTTGTCTGCCGCTTATCGTGCGGCTTCAGGCGATACGCTTGAGACACGACTGAGCGCAGCGACGGCTGGCGATGACTATGTTTTGCTCTTTGCGACAAACCTGCCACTGCCGCCGTTGCCACAAAATGTGCAGGTCACACGGATCGGTCAGATCATCCGAGGGCAGGGCGTTTCGCTTGTCTTTGAAGGCACCCCTCATGCCCTACCCAAAACATTAGGCTGGCTCCACGACTCGCCGCGATAAGCTCTCCAAAGGCTTGCCTTTGAGAAAGGCACCCTTATAGCTCGCAACCGTAATCCCAGCAGAAATACGGCAAAATGTCATTGGGATTCGTTGAATTGAAAAATGTGGGGAAGGGGAAGCCCAAATGTCATCTACTGTTATCGCAATCATTTGCGGGCTTATTGCCGTCGCATATGGTGTGCTGGCGAGCCGCTGGGTGCTCAGCAAATCCGCCGGCAATGAGAAAATGCAAGAAATCGCTGCTGCTATTCAGGAAGGCGCTCAAGCCTATCTGGGGCGGCAATATACGGCCATCGCCATTGTTGGCGTGGTTGTCGCTGTGCTCGTTGGTGTGTTCCTTGGGCATATTTCAGCCATTGGCTTCTTGATCGGAGCCATTTTGTCCGGCGTCGCTGGCTATATTGGGATGAACATCTCAGTTCGCTCCAACGTTCGCACAGCAGCTGCTGCTCAAGAAAGCCTGCAATCTGGTTTGACGCTGGCGTTCAGTGCTGGTGCCATCACAGGCATGCTTGTGGCGGGCCTCGCGCTTCTGGCGATTGCGGTCTTCTTCTGGTACCTCACCGGTCCTGGCGGGATGACGGCAAACAGCCGCGAAGTTGTTGATGCGCTTGTCGCCTTGGCCTTTGGCGCTTCACTAATTTCGATCTTTGCCCGCTTGGGCGGCGGTATTTTCACCAAAGCGGCTGACGTTGGCGCTGACTTGGTCGGCAAGGTCGAAGCCGGAATTCCAGAAGACGATCCTCGCAACCCTGCTGTGATCGCTGACAACGTAGGCGACAACGTCGGCGACTGCGCCGGTATGGCTGCTGACTTGTTCGAAACCTATGTTGTGACCGTTGGCGCAACAATGGTTTTGATCGCTCTGCTTGTCACCAATGCAGGTGAAGCTTTGCTTCCGCTCATGACTTTGCCGTTGCTGATTGGTGGCGTCTGCATCATCACATCCATCATCGGCACATTCGCTGTTCGTTTGAACGGCAGCAAGAATGTGATGGGGGCCATGTATAAGGGCTTCCTTCTGACAGCGGTCCTCTCGGTTCCTGCCATTTGGTGGGCGATCCAGCATTCACTGCCAGATATGTCGAGCGTCATCGGCGCGAACCTTGACGGCACCGGCGGCTTTACCGGCAATGCGCTCTTCTATTGCTCGCTGCTTGGTTTGATCGTGACGGGCCTGATCATCTGGATCACGGAATATTACACCGGCACCAACTATCGCCCAGTGCGTTCCATCGCCAAAGCCTCAGAAACGGGCCATGGTACGAACGTGATCCAAGGTCTTGCCATCAGCTTGGAAGCCACTGCGCTGCCAACGATTGTGATCTGCGCTGGCATCATCATCGCTTATCAATTGGCAGGCCTGATCGGCATCGCCTTCGCTGCAACGGCAATGCTTGCTTTGGCTGGCATGGTGGTGGCGCTTGATGCTTATGGTCCCGTCACCGACAATGCTGGTGGCATCGCCGAAATGGCAGGTCTTGACGAATCGGTCCGCGAAAAGACCGACCTTCTTGACGCTGTTGGCAACACGACCAAGGCCGTGAC
>DLOX01000042.1:22108-26309 GCA_002478575.1 Sphingomonadales bacterium UBA7473
ACCAAGGGCTATGCCATTGGTTCAGCTGGTTTGGCAGCGCTTGTGCTCTTTGCGGCCTACACAACTGACCTTCGGGAATTTTTCCCAGAGCTCAGCGTGAACTTCAGCCTTGAAAACCCCTATGTGATCGTTGGGCTATTGCTGGGCGCATTGCTTCCATATTTGTTCGGCGCAATGGGGATGACGGCTGTGGGCCGTGCCGCCGGTGAAGTGGTGAAGGACGTTCGGGAGCAGTTCAAGAACAACCCCGGCATCATGACTTATGAATCCAAGCCAAATTATGCCCGCACGGTTGACCTTGTGACCAAGGCGGCGATCAAGGAAATGATCATTCCATCCTTGTTGCCAGTGCTTGCGCCCATCGTGGTCTATTTCGTGATTACAGCAGTTGCTGGCCAAGCCAATGGCTTTGCAGCGCTGGGTGCACTTCTCCTTGGTGTGATCGTCGGCGGTCTGTTCGTGGCTCTGTCTATGACATCAGGTGGCGGCGCTTGGGATAATGCCAAAAAATATATCGAAGATGGCAATCATGGCGGCAAAGGCTCAGAAGCTCATAAAGCTGCTGTGACCGGCGACACCGTTGGCGATCCTTACAAGGACACCGCTGGCCCCGCTGTGAACCCCATGATCAAGATCACCAACATTGTGGCCTTGCTGCTTCTTGCTGCACTGTATCACGCTGCCAAAGGCTGATCTTACTCACCATAACGGATCGAGGCCTCGTCTCCCCAAAGCGGGAGGCGGGGCCTTCTTTTTTGGGCGGTTGGGGACCGCTTGAACAAATATGACAAGACCAATACAAGCTTGTCCATCAACTCGATTTTGAGAGAGATTTATCATGTTGTTTTCGCGTTCCAAGTTTTTGATGGCTGCCGTTGCGACGGTGGCCGTGGCTCTCAGTGCGCCGGTTGTAGCGCAACCAGCTGCGCCTGCGGCTCCTGCAGTGAAGGAAAGAGTGCCGACTTGGGTTTTCGGCAAACGGCCATTTATGGAGAGTCCGCGGATATCTCCGGATGGCTCTAAGATTGCCGTTCAACTGGCGCGAGATGGAAAAGAGTTTCTAGGAATTATTGACCTTAACAACCCTGGCGGAAAACCAGAATTCATTGTTGCCAACAATGAATATCGCGATGAAGGTGATCGTACGGTCGCAGGGTGGCGTTGGATCGGAAATGACAACGTAGTTTTTACGCTTGCTTCTCGTGAGCGCGTCTTTGGACAGCGGATCGATGTAACGCGGCTAGTTGCGTATAATCTTAAGACCAAAAAGAAAACACCGCTTGCTTGGGATGGGGCGACGGGCGCAGCCGATGAGATTGGCTGGATTGACCATGATACTGGAAAATTTGTACTCGAACGGATGAGCAATGCCTATGGCACGGAAAGATGGACGTTGCCGGAAGCCGTTCTTGTTGATGTAAACACCGGAAAATTCTCCGTGTTGATGCAGCCCAATCCCGTGATCAGCGATTGGATTATCGACAGCAAAGGCGTTGTTCGGGCCGGGACTGGAAGCGATGCTGACAGTGGGAAAGAGCGTCTTGTTTATCGATCTGATGGCAAAAGCGCCATGAGGACTGTTTCAAATGAGGCCGACAAGACTTTCACAGGCACTCAAATCTTGCCTCAGGTTTTCCTCGATGAGCCTGATATGGCAATGGCGTTCAGCAACAAGGATGGGTTCCGCAAACTCTACAAGGTCAACATGAAAACGCTTGAGCTTGGGGCCCCCGTTTTCGAGCGTACGGGCTATGATGTCGAAGGTGGAGTCCACTATAATTGGGAGCGAAGTAAGATCATCGGTGTTCGGGTGATCGAAGAAGGCGTGCGAGACCATTGGTTCGACAATGACTGGAAGGTGATTCAGCAAGTCATGGAAGACCAGTTTGGCAAGGGTAATGTGCGGATAGAGGCGCGAGATAAAAAAGACGAACGCCTGATCTTTCACGTTGGAAAACCGAGCCAGCCCGGTTCATATTTCCTCTTCGATACACGGAATGGTAAACTGGCTTCAATTGGTTGGACTCATCCTTTGCTTAAAGAAATGACGCTCAATCCAATGAGCACAGTTACCTACACGGCAAGCGACGGGGTCAAGATCCCGACGGTAGTGACAATGCCGCGCCATCGCATCGGGCAGAAAAATCTGCCCGTAATCGTCATGCCGCATGGTGGGCCGTTCGGCGTTCGCGATCATGAGGAGTTTGGCTTTTTCCCTTGGCATCAGGCCATGGCCGAACTGGGCTATGTTGTGCTTCAGCCGAACTATCGCGGTTCGGGCGGCTATGGGAAGGAGTTCGTTTTGAAGGGGCGTGCCAAGGATGGTTATGGCATGCGTATGCAGGATGATCTGAATGACGCGCTGACATGGTTTGGTGCACAAGGCACGATTGATCCCAAACGCGCCTGCATCATGGGTTGGTCTTATGGTGGCTACGCAACAGCGCGGGGCGCTCAGCGTGACCCTAACGTTTGGCGCTGCGCTATTGCTGGTGCGGGGGTATACGACTTCCCGATGATGAAGCGTTTTGACCAGCGCGTCTTTGGTGATTTCGGAGCAAACTTCCAAGCGACCGTTGATAATCTCAACGAGATTTCGTCGGCTCGAAACACAGATGGCAAGTGGGCCCCGATCATGATCGTAGCTGGTGTGCGTGATGCTCGTATTCCCATCGAACAATCCAGAACTCTGGTTTCGCGCTTGAAGGCTTCTGGCAAAAAGCAAGGTGTTGATTTCGAATATATCGAACAACCGCAAGGCACGCACAATCTTCCCTATGAAGATGTACATATTGAATGGCTGGAAGCTGCCGAAAAATGGGCGACCCGCTTCAATCCGCCTTACATTGATAGTGACAAGGACAAGCCTGTGCCATTGGCCGCTCGCTTCCAGCGCTCTGGTGCCAACGCGTCAGGCAAGTAGAAGCGTTCAAAGAAAGATTGCCCCGCCCATCACCTGATGTGCGGGGCTTTTCTTTTGCCCTAAACGATCAATCCTTCAACGGCCCGACCAGCAGGCATGTCCGGGAAAAGTGTTCGTCCTGCTAACATTGAATCAAGTCCGAAATGATCCGCAGCTGCGCTGGCAATGAGGCGATCGAGGCCGACAGTTGGCTTCAAGTCGCGACCTTCATGGAGGGAGTTTGCGGCCAGCCCCGGCCAGTCCGCAATCACGCGGCCGCCTTCGACGGCTCCACCAACCAACATTGCGGCAGAGCCTGTGCCATGGTCGGTTCCTCCTGTGCCATTGGCTGCGACAGTCCGCCCAAATTCGGTGGCAACGATGACGAGCGTATTCGCCCAATCCGCGCCAAGGCCGGTTTTGATCGCGCCAATCATCGCATCCAAATTGCGGAGTTGATTGGAAAGCCGCGCTTTCTGGCCGCTGTGGGTATCCCAGCCCGTTGTTTCGATCATCGCTATCTTTGATCCGTTGGCACCGGTCATGACCTTGGCGGCAAGGCTGCCCAACGCTGCGGCATCGCGGGCGTTGCCAGCATCTCCCGCCATTGACCGCGTTTGCAGTGCTTGGCCCCAAAGGCCCGCCAATTGAGCATCATCAGCATAGAGCTGTGTGACCCGCGCGACAAAATCCGCTGAGGCATCGGGCAAGGCGGAAGGCGCATAGGAAGCGGCTTGTGCCGGACCGCGGAGCGCCATTGGGATAGTGGGCGCAAGTGCAATCGCGCCTTTCCCACCTTCGGGCAGCAAGCTGACCAGCCGATTGAGCCACCCGGTTTTAACCGCGTAGGGCTGCGTGCCTCCGCTTTCCAAAACATTCTGCGCATCGAAATGGGAGCGGTCTCGATAAGGCGACGCAACTGCGTGGATGAAGCTCGCCTGCTTTGCCGCATAGAGCGATCCGACTTGTGCGAGGGAAGGATGCAGCGTGAACATCCCATCCAGTTTTAATCCCCCTTCCACGGCCAATATCGCGCGGTGCGTTCCCAGCATGGGATCGCCCGTTGGTATGATTGTGCCAAGGCCA
This sequence comes from Sphingomonadales bacterium UBA7473, assembly GCA_002478575.1. Lineage (GTDB taxonomy): Bacteria > Pseudomonadota > Alphaproteobacteria > Sphingomonadales > Sphingomonadaceae > Aquisediminimonas. The sequence continues at coordinate 26,097 of DLOX01000042.1, forward strand.
TCCGCCGCGCCGCGCTGGATGATGAAGATCAAGCGCTTGTCTGTGGCAGCACGGGCAAAGCTCATGCCCGGAATCATGGAAGCGGCCAGCCCAAGGCCCGACCGTAGCAAAAGCGAACGACGATTGAGCATGACTATCTCCTCAAAAATTCTGGGCTGACGAGCAGCAGCGCCGTTGCTTGGGCCGGGCTTTCGGCGCGCATGATGGCTTGAG
>DLOX01000042.1:26392-39140 GCA_002478575.1 Sphingomonadales bacterium UBA7473
CAAGGCTTTGCTTGGCCAGTTGCATGGGATTGATGCCTGCGAGCGCCTGCCCAGACAATCGCTCAGCCACTTCGGCGCGGCGGAACAATGCGTCAGGCCCAGCCCAGCTTGCGGTAAGATCATCAAAGCCCGCGGGCGATCCGGGGCGCCAAACGGGCTGGCCCAATTGGGTCAAGATTTGAACCGTGCGAAGGGGCACCTTGTCTTTCAAGTCCAACGTCCGATGGGCCGAAACCAACCAATCCCAAGGTGTTTTGAACTTTGCTTGAGCTCCATTTCGGACTTCGGACGACTCCGCCAAAATGCGGTAGAGGCTTGGGAGATCGCCTCCTGTTTTCACGAAGCTTTGCTCAAGCCGTGCGATTAAAGCGGCGCTTGGCGCATCGCCCTCAAAGTGCCGCGCCAATTTGGTGGCGATATGTTTGGCTGTTGCTGGGTTTCGCGCCAAATCTCCCAAGATCGCAAGGCCCTGCGACAGGCCTTGCTGATCATAGCGCCGCCCCATGATCTGGCGAGGGCCAGGTTCGTGCACGGCGCTCACAAAAGCGAAATCGCCCGGATTGCTATCCAAACTCATCGCGCGGGCGAAGGGGCCTTTGGCGATTCCAGAAACTGTCCATCCAGTAAGCGCTCGGGCAAATTCAGTCACATCGGCTTGGCCATATCCACTTCGAACACCAAGCGTGTGGAGCTCCAAAATCTCGCGCGCTAGATTTTCGTTGAGGCCACCTTGCTTGCCGCCGCGCGCTGCTATTCGGCTGCCAAGCGGGCTTTTGGGTCCCATGGACTGTGCCTGGTCAAGGTAAAGAAGCATGGCCGGATGCTGCTCCACGGCGATCAGCATGTCTTCGAATTTACCCAAGAGATGAGGACGAACCGCATCCATTTCCAGCAGGCCAGCAAAGCCCGTGACTGTCAGTTTGTCAGCCGAAACGGCAAAATGGTTGGACCAGAAATGGACCAGCCGCTCCATGAAGGGGGCATCGCTGTGAACAGCGGTTGTGAACCGTACGTCAACCAGCGCGGCTAAATGTTCTCGCCCAGATCGGGCGACCATCTGCCGGATCGCCTTTGCCTCTTCTTTGTCCGGCATCGCTGCTTCTTCTAAGCCCGCACCTTTGCGGCGACCTCGGACTTCCTCCAAATAGTCGGAAAGGAGATTCGCAACGCCTTTGCGCGTTGGCGCATTGGCTATTGCGGCAGGGCGCGGCTCATAGCGATCCATCTGCTTCAGCAACGCTTGCGTTGTGCTCTCACCCTCTGCGCCGACGGATCGGGGGCCGTAGCCATAACGGTGGCAAGCTGATCTCAAAACAGGCATGACGCTCATCCTCGCGGGCGGTGATACTTCCTCCGCTTAACGAATGATCGCCAGATATCCTTCGTTAGCGGCGGTCAGAAATTTTCAATCCCGCGCCAAGGCGATTGTTGCTAAGTCGGAGTGGCTCATGCGTCCAATCTCCAACAAAAGTTGTTTGTCGATCAACGCCGGGCGCAATGGAAGCATCATTGCCACTGATCACCAGCCCGACCGAGCGATGGATGCGGTCCTCTGCGCCGAGCGCAATAATTGCTGAGTAATTTTCCTTGTCGCGGCCTTGAACAAAGACATTGTTGATAATGCTGCCTTGGGTGCCAGCAGGCAAATCAATGTGATAATTGGTGCCGCGCCCACGAGTGTCATCGAAGCTGTTTCCGGCAATCATAGAGCGAGCGGCCCGGCTCTTAAGGTAATGACCGCCTGTGCCCTTCTCAAACCGACTGTTGGTCACCGTTAAGCTTGCGTTATTGCCGATGTAGAGTGAGTGCGAGCAAACGCCATCAGGGCAGCCGCCAAGGCCAGAGAAGGTCGATTGATTGACCTTCACATTCATTTCAGGCCCTTCATTGGTGAGTATGCCCTGTTCAGAATCTTTGAAGATGCTGTTTTCGACCTCAAGATCGCCCTTTTCTAGGCGGATACCGGAGCCGTTGCGATCAGGCACGCGCATATTCTGGAAGATCAAACCTTCGACGCGCGCGAAGGATCCACGAAGCACCAACGCTGCCTTACCGTCGCACGTCATTCCATCGAGGATGACTGTGCCAGGTTTTGCGGCCCGATAGACAATTGACCCTTCACCTTGAACCGCACATTGCTGAAGCACGCCTGGTTGAATGGTGATTGTGCCCCGACCTGGGCCAATTGACCGGACCGCATCATCCAGGCGCCAAAAGCTCTTACCGCTTTCTTCCACCAAAATCGGGGGGCGCTCATTTTGTGCCATGAGGGGCGTCGCCGCAGCAAGCCCAAGGAGCGGGAGGAGGAGGCGCTTCATTTCTGTTGGTCCTGTCGGTTGTGTCTTGAGCGATTTGACTAGCCAGAAGGCCATCGAAAAGTCGAGTTTATTTGAGGGTTAACTCGGCTGATCGCGGTTCAGGCGGTACTCCGCTTGCTCCCGAAACGGCCGGTGCGTCTTGGACATTAGGCCGTTTCCTGGCCGTTTTGACCGATAGATTTCCGGCAAGGGCTCCTGCAATCAGCCATGTGATCGGCGAAAGCGAAGAATTGGGGATAAGATCCAGCAAATTGACCAAGTGCACGATTCCCAGGCCAACGGTTGCGAACGAAAGCTCGCGGTACAAACGGTTCTTCCGGAATTGGGCTATAAGTGGATAACAAAGCAAGCCAAAGCAGGCGAGGTAACCCACCCATCCATAAGTGCCGACGACTATGATCCAGGTTCCGTCGGTTATGGTCGAATCTGCATTGTTCCAGCCTTCATACAATCTATTGCGGCCCCAAGTGCCCCATCCAAAGAAAGGCTTCTCTCCCGCCTTTTCAAGCAGAGCATCCTCATTTCTCAGACGAACCGCCAACGACTCCTGCCTTTCTCCATCAACTGAACCAGAGAGCTGGGAGATTGTGGCGACCGGGATAAGGCCGCTTCCACGCAAAGCCGGGTAGCAAAGGACAATGAGAGCTAGCACCGCCGACACTAACGCCAATTTTCGTGTCTTCATGATCATGACGAGAGGAGCAAAGGCGGTTGCGATAATGATTGCGCCGAGGGATTTGCACAGAATCAGAACTGCAAGGAGATAAGCGCTCACCGCCACAGGGCTGAATCCCAATACTCGCGTCTTCATCTTTGCGAGGCAGATCGCACTGATAAAGGCCATCGCGGTAAAGATCGCGACGAGCAGTCCATGGCCAAGGAAGACCATTGGTCGATAGCCGCCGGCGCGAACCTGTTGACCAAAGTCGTGCGGCAAAAAGCCGTAGATCCACGTGTGCAATTGTGGGCTCAACCGTACTTCCAACAACATGGGAAGAGAATAAATAAGACAAGAAAAGACCAAAACAAATAGTAATTTTCGGTGACTTTCTTCATTGTTTAGAAGTTGAGCTCCAATCAGAAAAGGAAAAATGGTGAAAATTTGATTTACAAATACCGACAATCCATCATACCAAGACATTGCTGGAATCGTCCGATGATTTAAAAATATTGGAATATCGTTGTTATATGTTGTAAAAATAGGAGAAATTATAAATATGACTATCACGAAAGCTAAGGTTTTTGAATTGGGATAATTCGATATTTTGAATCCACCGAATATCACGGCAAATATAAATATTGAAATATTTGATATCGTGGTCTTGTCTAGTTCAGGAAGTCCGGGAAGATCAAAAGAAGTTTTTACAGGTAGAATGAGATATGAGAAAAATACTGCGTAGATTATCGCAGATTTGGGCTTGAATGAGAAGAAAATGGTCGCGATTACTACGGGCCAAATGAGCAGCGTAACATAAGCTATCGAATTGGGCATGTTCGCTTAATCCGTCAGAAGGCAGGGGGCAGCTCGACGCCGCATCAGATATGGGAGTCTATGGCCTGTCTATAGACAGTTAACCACTGATTCAGGAGGTTAGGCCATGAAAAGCCTCGCTGGTCTGCGCGAAGGCGAGCGTTTTTCGAAAGTTCGTCAGCAAACTCAGATTGGTTGCTAAGGCGGATCATCGCCGCAGCAAATTCCTTTACGATATGCTGTTCACTTTCAGGTTCAATGAGGATTCCACATTCGTTGTCGATCAGTGCAGCGGGGCCACCCCAATTGACCGCAACTACTGGCAGTCCAAGCATCATCGCCTCTTGAACAACTATTCCATTGGCTTCGGCTAGACTGGGAAAAACAAATGCTCTCATTGTTTGGAAGAGTTCCGCCAGCTTGTTCCGAGATGCCATCCACCCATGAAAGACCACTCTATCTGAAACACCAAGATCCTTTGCCAGATTCTCTAGAAACTGGCGTTCGTCGCCATCGCCCACAATATGTAACAAAGCATCGGGCGCGAGGGGGAGCGAGCGGATCAAAAGGTCGCAGGCCTTGACCTTGACAAGCCTTCCAACAAAAACAAACCGATGATTTGTTCCAAGTTGGGCTATTCTTTGTCTTTCGGCAATTTCTTCTTCCACTCCGGAGTCCAATGTCTCAACCATCTGCAGTTCGTGACACCCACTCAGTCGCAAGGCGTCGATTGTTCGTTGGCCACCCGATACCAAAAGTGTTGCCTTTCGCTTCCCGCGAAAGAGTCGGCCGGTGATCGATTGGAATGGAACCAACACAAATGAGCCCAGCCTTTTAGTGAAGCTTTCTCGATGTATCAAGTTTGGCGGATGGAGAATGTTTCCGTTCAATGGGCCTATTACCACAGGAAAATTCTGTATGGTAAAATATGGAAGAGTAGGCGATATTGGCGATGTAAAGTGAATGATATCACAACTATAATGTTTAGCTAATTTCCTTGCTGACTGATGAAGGTGCCAGCTTTCCCAAGCGCTGAGTAGCCATTTTAGTTTGTACTTGTTCAACAAGAGGAAAATTGAGTCATCTTCAATATAATGAACCTGTATCTCATCAAATGATGAGCCAGCCTCATGCTTTACCCGTGCATGCGTCAATTGAATTACTTCGACGCCAAGCTGATGCAGTCCTTGCATGATGTTGAGAGCTTTGACGGCTTCACCGCCCATGTGGCGCGAAACATTGGGAGCAACAAGGAGAGCCTTCAGCTTCCCTTCTCGATGTTGGTCCTTGATCACGTCAAACAATCTCCAGAGCAGTGCTCCCCTATCTGCTAACACCAGCGGGACGTGGGTCAAACAGAATTGCGTCGAAGCTATCGCTAGTTTCTCAACTCGAGACACTTGGATTCTGTTTGGATCCCGAGTTAAGGATGCGGCTTGGCTCTCAATGACAAGTTTAGGGGTGACGGATGCGCGCCATTAACCCCCTTTTAGCCACATGTTAGTTGAATCTTCTTACTTTTATGCATTAAGGTTGCGGTGCTTGAGCAAGGCAATTTGAAACCGATTTGAAATGACTGGATAAAATGGAAAATAGTTTGTCCAAGATCGTCCTGCTTGTGCGAAGCAACCTGCTGTTGTTCCTTGGAATTTGTACAATCTTTGTTCCCACGATGACGGGGATAATCAAATACGGATGGTCGACTGAAGCAGGGACTCACGGTCCGATTGTATTTTCGATGGGCATTTGGCTATTTGTTCGCCAATGGCCAGGATTGGTCAAAACAATAGACAGAAAATCATTAATTGTTTCAATAATATTGTTCTCTCTATTTTCTGTATTTTACTTCTTTTCTCAAATTCTCGATATTGGAGAGCTGGTTGGCTATTCAATGTATGGATTATTTTTATCTATTGTTATAAGTTTTGTGGGTTTTGATGGAATAAAGAAGTTGATATTCCCGCTTTTCTACACTCTCTTTGCGTTTCCGGTTCCTGAAAGCGTTATTGTCTCTTTGACTCAGCCGTTGAAATTGATGATTTCGCAACTTTCCGTTGGGATACTATATTTTTTCGGCTATCCTATTGCAGGGTCGGGCGTGGCTATTCAGATCGGTCAGTATCAGCTCATGGTAGCGGCGGCTTGCTCGGGCTTGAACTCGATAGTTTCGTTGTCTGCAATCTCGATATTCTACATCTATGTCCGGCGCATGGGGGATTGGAAATATCTGGCATTGATGGCCGCTTTGGTTTTACCTGTCGCGGTTTTTGCCAATTTTGTACGGGTAATGGTCCTTATACTTTTAACNNAATTTAACATATTACGCCGGAGAAGCGACGGCTCAGGGGTTTTTTCATGACTTTTCTGGACTATCATTGTTTGTCATCGCCGTGTTGACGATCTTTGCGATAGATGAAGCTCTGTACCCGCTGTGGAAGAAGATCGGAGAGCGACGTGCCTGGGCCAAATGACGAAATGAACGCGAACGACAAAAGCTGGGTTGGACGTCGTCATGCAATTGCTGGCGGATTGATGCTCGGTTTGGCTGGATTGACTTGGTTGCGGGAGCCAAAGGAGGCCACGGCGCCACTTCCGCGAGATGCCATCAACAACCTAGCTCCAAAAACAATTGGAAAATGGTCTTTTTCCAATAAGAGCGGACTGGTGCTGCCTACCGAAGACAAGCTGTCGGACAGCCTGTATAGCCATGTTGTCACGCGTGTTTACACGTCGGCCACTCACTTACCGGTGATGCTGCTTATCGCGTACAGTAACACCCAAAATGGTATGTTGCAGCTTCATCGCCCAGAACTTTGCTATCCCGCCAACGGGTATCAAATCTCGCAACCAGTGATTGATAGTTTGAGCACCGGTTTTTCTTTGCAACTGCCGGTGCGCAGGTTCAGCGCGTTGGGTTTTCAGAGATCGGAACAAGTCCTATACTGGACTCGAATCGGTGAAGAGCATCCAACGAGTTGGGCTGAACAGCGCTTCGCTGTGATGCGGGCTAATCTAAGAGCAGTGATCCCGGATGGCATTCTTGTTAGGGTCTCCACAGTCGCACCAGACTATGATTCCGCGAAAGCTGATTTGGAACAATTTACGCGATCACTTCTTGAGTCGTCTCCGAAGCAACTCAGGGCGCTGATGATCGGTCGGTCTTAGCGGTTATTTGTCTAGGCCTTCCAGCGGCTTTAAGAAATACCAGATGAATCCTAGCGTCAGACCAATGAGAAGTACCGAAAAAACAATATGCCCCTCATTGCCAAGATAGTTGGCAACGGCGCAGCCGACACCTGCGCACAGATATTGCCACATACTGTCGCGAGGCTCTTCTTCGGTGGAGCGCTGCAAAAACAAGACGATAAGTCCGGAGAATATGCCCACCGTTACCCAGTCAAAGATGGTTTCCAAAGTGTTTTCCCTTTGCAATTCTCTCGCCGGGCACCATACAGTTCGTCAGCGGCATGGCAAGCGCTTACAAATTTGGAGGAGCTCGCTCATGGTACAGAAATTCTTGGAAACTGACTGGGGGACGATTGTGAAGCAGGGCAAATTAAAACGGCTTAGCATGGCAGTGTTGGCTACATCTTTGTTTGTGGCGACAAGTGGGTGCGGCCGAAAGGCGGAGGGCCAAGTTTTGGCGGTAGTGAACGGTGATGAAATCACTGTTGATGAGCTCAATGCGGAGCTGAAAGTAACGCCCTTGCCGCCTACTATGGATAAGAAGCTGGCTCATCGGTTCGTCCTTCAGCAGATCGTTGAACGAAAGCTGCTCGCCCAGACTGCGATTGACCAGGGGTTCGACCGCGATCCGGCTTACGTCATTGAGCAGCGCCGGATGAACGAGGACTTGCTCGTGGAAATGTTCGCCAAGAAAGCTGCGGACGCCATTTCTATTCCGGATGCAAAGGCAGTGGATGCGTTTATAGCGGCAAATCCGATCATGTTTGATCAGCGAACGCGCTACGCTCTCAATCAAGTGACCTTTGATCTGCCGTCCGATCCCGCGCGACTGAAGATACTTGAGTCAGCGCAAGACATGGCGACCGTCAAAGCGCAGCTCGCTAGCCTTGGCATTGCCTTCCAAGAAGGGACGGGCACCATGGACTCGGGCATCGTCGATCCGCAAACGATGACAAAGATTCTACAAAACAAGACCGAACCGTTTATTGCTCCTGCAGGAAGCAAAGTCATCGTTAGCATCATAGCAGGAGAGCAGAAGACTCCGCTTACGGGGGAGCAAGCACGACCATTTGCTGCGCAAGCTTTGCGGGCAAAGCAACTTGAGGAAATTGGGCGTACGCGCGTTACCGAGGCAAAAGCTGCTGCGAAATTGCAGTATCAAACTGGATATGAGCCATTGTCAGACGGGAAGGCAGCCGCCGCTCCCGCCAAAAAGTAAGCGGCGTCGATTTTAATCGGTTAGCCAGTGGCAAGAGCCTTGCGCGGACATTGGGTGCATTTTTTGTCGATTGTCGACCTTGGTGATTCTGTATCGTCTTGGTCGACAGTTTGCCAAGCTTGTTGGCACTTTCACCTACTGGAGCGCTTACTCGCCATCGCGCGGAGTGCGGTTCCAGCTATTCTGTCGCTGTCCAAAGAGCTTTCGATACATTGGCAGTTTCCAAACTAGGTAGCTTGGGATCTTGAGCACAGATTCGAGCCTAAGAAATTGAGCTCCACCGCTGAACCAGGCTCCAAGAAGCAGGATGAATAGGAAGACCAACAAGCCGGCAACGGTGAAGAGCGGGATCATCGATGCACCGAAAAAGGTCATAACAACTTGAACCAAAAGCAGGATCGCACTTGCAAACACCAGCATGACGAGCGGCGGCACGAGCAAATGAAGCCCTGTCCAAAACAACGGCCAATTTGCTCTCTTGAGTCCGTTCCAGAGGCAGGGCAGTGCCTGTCTTACTGCTGTTGAAACGAAACCATGTTCCCAACGCTGCCTTTGGTTGAGCGTATCAGCTTGACCTGCAGCTGCACTTTCGGCTGTCGATCCTTCTAAGAAATTCGGCTGCTGGCCGTGCTCTGTCAAGCTCAGCCCCATGACCAAGTCTTCCACGATCTCGCCTGAAGGAATAGCGGCAAAACGAAACTGTTCCCAAGACATCGCCATGCCCGTTCCTGTAAGCAGAGCTACGCGCCCAATGCGCTGCATGCCGCGCTGACGGACGACATTCTTTATATAAAAAGCGAAGTTTGAGATTTGGACGATGGGTGAGCTATTCTGAGGCGCCGTCATCACATAGGCAGATTGGATGGGCAGGCCAGTCGCTGCTGTGGCGGCAATTAGTTTGGAGAGACTTCCCTCAGTGCATTGGCAATCGGCGTCAAGAATGACCAGAAACGCTGGAGGCTGCTCCTTCAAGACCTCTACTGCGTGCGCCAATGCAAAACCTTTGCCGCGTTGAGATGGGTCATTGCGGACCGCTACCATTGCTCCTGCTTCTGCGGCCAAGCGAGCCGTTTCATCCTGGCAATTGTCGGCGATGACAAGCAGGGTTGAATTGGGTGCCAAGCGGGTCAGGGTGATTTGAACGGTTTCTGCAATTATGGACGCTTCGTTGTGGGCGGGCATGACTACGACTGAGCTCGGCCATTCTTCTAAAAGAGGAAACTCAAGACGCTGAGCTCGCTGTCCCGCCAACAGTTCAGCGATCAAGATTGAAAGTGGCCCGATGACGATTGTGGCAGATAAAAAGGCAATTGTTTCGAGCAACAGCATGACTAGGCTTGACCTTTCTGGTCGAGCAACTGCTGATAAAGCGCTTTGCCGTTCTTCTTGGCGTCGTGGGCAAGAAGGACTCGGCGTCGGCCTTCTATCCCCATCTTGTCTAGTTCTTTCGGATCAGCTGTAAGCGCTTCGATCATAGCGTCGGCTACACTTTCGACTGACCCTGCTGGCACCAGCCAACCGCTTTGGCCATCAACAAGTTCCGGCGTTCCCGCAATAGCGGTAACGATCACTGGGCGCTTCAATGCCAGAGCTTCCATAATGACTACAGGTAGCCCTTCAGCGAAGCTTGGCAAAACCATTGCCCGCGAAGCGAGGATGTGTTGACGAACAGTCTCACTGTCTTGCCATCCAAGAATGCGTACATTGGCCCGCAGGCCAAGCGCGTCGATCATCGTTTCGATTTCGGAACGAAGTTCACCATCACCTACGAGGTTCAACTGAAAGTCTGGAACTTTGATCCGGACTTTTGCGGCGGCATGAATTAGAACAGGCAGACCTTTTTGTCCCGATAGTCTGGCTATGCAGCACAATGCGGGTGCACTCGGTGCCGGCCCGCTCTGCATCTCATCCAAGTAGATGTCATCGACCCCGCACCGCGCAATCTTGATCTTTGACCAATGTTGAGTGGCGCTCCACCGCATAAGCTGACTGGCACCAAAATGGCTAATCGCAAACACAAGGGCAGCATCTGCAATTTTTGCCTTGAGAGCATAGCCATTGGGGTTGTCAAATTCATCTGGGCCATGGACCGTGAAACTGTAGGGTGGTCCCCCAATAGCTTTGATCAGCCGCGCAACGCTGGCTGGGTTGGTACCAAAATGAGCATGGACATGATCGACGCCATCATCTGCAAATTTTTTTGCCAAGAAGCATGCCTCGCCGAGATAGGCTGCATGCCGGACCCAAGAACGCGGGTTGGATTCTGCCATTTGCCACGCGCAACGAACGCCATTGGCAAAGCGCATCGGGTGGCGAGCGGCAGCCCACCCAATCGATGACGCAATTTTGATCCAGCCTTGCGACAGAACAAATTGCGTTTTCGAAAGCTCTTCTTTGTCTCGGGGATCGACTACGTCGCTTTGTGGACGACGTATCGACCAGCGATCGACGCGCGCACCAGCGCCTTCAACACCTGATATCTCCCGTCGGATGAAACTATGGCTCGCCGCTGGGTAACGGTTGACCAGATAAGCGATCCGAAGGCTTGGACTGTGTGAACTGTTCATGCTGGTCGACCAGCCCTAGCGCGCCGCAACTGCCACTTAAGTGCGATTAAGAAAATTCGCGGCCCTTCCAAGAGATAGCGACGCCACATCCGCTTTGGTTCCTGGATGAGGCGGTGGGCCCACTCTAGACCCATATGTCGCATCCACATTGGTGCACGCGTCTGCTTGCCTCTTAGAAAGTCAATCGATGCCCCGATGCAAAGCCCCACGCCCCTTGAGCCTTCTCGTTCTAAGCAGCGAACAGCAATGACTTCAGATTGCGGACAGCCAATGGCGAACAAGCTGTAGTCTGCCTTGCAATGGGCAACGAAATTGACGACATCTTCAATTGCGGCTGGCTTGTGCAATATCCCCATGGGCGGAACATGTACAACATAGTCGGGGCCGGGGAAGAGCCTCTGGAGATCAGCTTGAGTCTGCTCATCACCTCCGACAATTGCTACTTTCTGCGCGCCATAAAATCTCGCTTCGAACAATGACGCGGTTAAATCACTGCCCGGGACAATGTGGAGTTTGATCCCGCAAATGCGTGCCAAAGCCGCAAGGATCTTGCTGTCGCAGAGCCTCATAACTGCCTTTCCATAGGCTTCATTCAGCGCAGCCGCCGTTCTTCGATCATGCTTGCTGTTCATGCGATTCACATGGTCGACATTGGCAGTGACGACGAACGAAAATCGATCATCCTTGGCAAATCGCCGAAGTTGTTCGAGTGCCTCATCATAAGAAAGGTCAGCAAATCCAATGTTTAAGAAACTCGTTGCTTCTTCGGCGGATGAGGCGTCAGTAGGCATCACGATCCCACAACACGATCAGCACAGTTCGCGCTATGATGCTCAGGTCAAGCATGATCGACCAATTGTCGATATAATGCCTGTCATATTCGACCCGCTTCTGCGCTCGCTCAAGCGTTTGGATTTCTCCCCTCAAACCCCGGGTCTGAGCGAGGCCAGTAATGCCAGGCTTGACGCGGTGTCTCGCCAAATAGCCCTGGACTGCATCATGATAAAATTCATCTTCAACCCGCATTTGGGTGGCGTGTGGTCGAGGACCAACAATTGACATCTCGCCGCGGAGAACGTTGAATATTTGAGGGATCTCATCAATGCTAAGCCGTCTAATGATCCGGCCAACCTTGGTCACCCGGCTGTCATTTTTTACCGTACGATTCCCGCCATCAGGATCACCTTTGTCAGCATACATCGATCTAAATTTGTAGACGAATATCTCATTATTGTTGAACCCAAAGCGACGCTGTTTGAAAAGGACGTCCCCAGGACTTTCAAGTCGTATGGCGATTGCTGTCGCGAGGATGATTGGAAACAGCACGACGAGTGCCACCAAGGCTACAGATAGGTCGAGCAGTTTCTTCAGAATGAGATCCAGATCTCTAATCGGCCTTTGCCAGAAGCTCAGAACGGGCAGACTACCAATCCAACTAACCCGGTAGCGGTCTAAAAATTCGAGATTCTCTGAAGGAACCAAGCATATATCCACCGCTGCTACGCTTAGTTGCTCTATGATCGCATCAAAGCGTGCCGAACTGATGTTTCTCATTACCATCATAACCTGGTCTAGAGACCCGCTTTTTGAAAGTGCGATTAGATTGTCGATGGACCCTAGATAGGGTAGGCCTCTCAGATGATCGCCCGGCTCTCGTTCGCCACGCTCATCTGCAAATCCGATCAAGTTGAGGTAGAATATGCCTTCCCTGGCGCGCAGGGCGACAATTTCGTCTAACGCTTTTTGATCAGCACCGTAAACTGCAACTCTCTGTCCAATGTAGCCATGCGATATTAGTTTCGACAGGCTGAACTTTAAAAAGACATTATTCAAAATGACGATCAATATTCCAAAAAAGGCAAATATTAGAACAAATTCAAAGAGATAGAGTTTGTCGATCTTTAGAATTATTACGATTATTAATGAAAACGAGACAGAGAGAAAAAAATCAAATATATTATTAATATAAAAGAATGTGCTCTGATCA
>DLOX01000148.1 GCA_002478575.1 Sphingomonadales bacterium UBA7473
AGGGTCAACCGCCCCTTTTTCTTGACCATCTTGGAAGGACGCGCAAAGGCTAACCCATGAACGTTGGACCTTCATCCGCACCAGATCCCGCACTGGCTGCAATAATTCAGAATGTGATGCGTCGGGCGCAAGCAGGCGATCTTCTAGGAGCTCGGGCGCAAGCGGAACAGGCACTATCAGAGGGTAAGGGAAGCGGAGTCTTTCCAGGTCTGCTGGGTATGCTCTGTTGTCGTGCTGGCGATCTTGCGGCAGGCATCAGCTATTTACGGCAAGCATTGAGCATCAGCCCCAAAGATCTGAGCATCATTGGGAATCTGGCAGCCGCCCTTTCGCAATCCAGTGCAACTGAAGAGGCTCTGAGCATCTTGTCTGATCAAGCCGTGGTGTCAGATGCGTCAATGCGCTTGCGCCGCCTGCGGGCTTACTTGCGGCAACAGGCAGAGGAATATGCGGCATCTGCAGAAGATTATGAGCAGATAGTGAAATCCCAGCCGGACGATTTCGAAAGTTGGAACAATCTCGGCAACGCACTCGCAGCAGCGGGCGAAACAGACCGGAGCATCGCAGCGATTAGAAGATCCATAGCCCTTCGTCCCGACGTCGCCCCTTTGCGCGTCAACCTTGCAACAACCCTGCTTGAGGCAAGCCAAACTGACGAAGCAGCAAAGACGTTGGAAACGGCGATCGCTGACTTCCCATCAGATACGCATGCCATGCTGGAGCTCGCAGCGATCCGCAAGCAGCAGCAGCGCGACGGAGAGATGCTCGAGCTGATGGAACGAGCAACCTTGGTCGAGCCAGAAAACGCCGAGCTGTTTGTTAGATATGGGATGGAACTGGTTGCTCTATGGCATATGGAGAAAGCGCAGGCAGCCTTCAACCGCGCAATTGCTTTGGAACCCCGCAACGCCGAGGCTCAGATCCTAAAGGCTCTTTTGCTTGAGCACACCAACCAAGAAGATCAGCTTGCACCGCTTCTGAAATCTGCCGAAGCCATTGGTGTTGAACCTGGCACAGTCTCCTTCATCCGAGCGCTGGTTGCCCGGCGCAACAAGGATTTCGAAGCCGGGCTAGCAGCGTTGGCAGAGGTTCCTGCTGACTTGGAGCCGATCAGGCAGGCGCATCTTAGAGGGCAGTTTCTCGACGGGCTCGGCAAAGCGCATGAAGCCTTTGCTGCCTTCTCTGACATGAACGCCCTGCACAAAGAGGACCCTTCAGACCCTATGGGACGTGCTCGCGACTACCGGGTCCGCTTGGCAGAGGAGCATGCAACAGTATCTTCTGCTTGGCTTGCGGGATGGGACGAACGGCAAAAAGACATGAGTCGCCCTTCCCCAATATTCCTCGTTGGATTTCCGCGCTCTGGAACAACTTTGCTCGACACATTCTTGATGGGCCATCCCGAGGTTCAAGTGATGGAAGAGCGCCCTCCGCTGAACCTAGTCAATCAGTCTCTGGGAGACATGTTTGACCTAGCGGCGCTCTCACAAAACGAACTCGATGACCTTCGGGACCAATATTATTCTGAAGCGGCCAATTGGATTGATCTAAGTGCCGGCGGCTTGATCGTCGATAAATCGCCGCTGCACATGAACAAAATACCGCTCGCGCATCGCCTGTTCCCTAACGCTAAGTTTGTCTTAGCGTTGCGCCACCCTTGCGATGTCGTGCTCAGCTGTTTCATAACCAACTTCCGCCTGAACAATCCGATGTCGAACTTCATCGATATAGAAACGGCAGCCGAATTTTATGATCTTAGCTTCAAGCATTGGGAAAAATGCCGGAGCATCTTCCCGATCAACGTCTACAGTGTCAGTTATGAAGAAATGGTCACGGACAAAGAGGCACAGTTACGACATCTTTTCGACTTCCTTGAGCTCGAATGGCATCCGGGCGTCCTTGATCATCAAAAGACTGCAGCTGATCGAGGCGTAATCTCAACCGCCAGCTATGCGCAAGTAACCGAGAAGATTTATACCCGTGCGGCAGGTCGTTGGACAAAATATCGCGCCCAACTTGAACCCATCTTGCCCGTTTTGGAGCCTTGGGTTCAAAAATATGGCTATAGCCTATGAGTACCGCCCAGTCTTCCGGCGCTAAGCAGCTCATTGCCGAAGCGGATGCCGCTGCGCGCTCGGGAAACATCGCTCAGGCCCGTTCTTTGATGGAACAAGTTGTCGCAGTCGCTCCCTCTCTCGATGCTTGGATGCGGCTGGGTTCGCTGTACCGAGCTGGGGGGCAGCTGAAGCAAGCTCTCAGCGCTATCGACAATGCCTTATCTTATGCACCGCTTGATTTCTTCGCACTTCTTGGCCGGGCGACTGTGCTTGAAAAGCTAGAAGATGTGGAATCGGGTGAAGCCTTTGGCCGAGCATTGGCTCAGAGGCCGCAGGGTTCTCTGCCTCCTACTGTTGAACAGGCCATCATGCATGCCGAAGCACGGTTCAAAGACTGGAATGAGGGCAGGCGACGAGCCTTAGATGCTGCGCTTCAGGATGCTCACCTGACCATTTCCGAATATGAAGGTCGTCGGATCAGCCGTTTCAAAACAAATGCGCTAAGGGAAACCAAGGTTTGGCATTCGGAGCCAACTCACTTCCATTATCCAGGGTTGGTCGAGCGGGAGTTTCATGATCGCTCTGACTTTGATTGGCTAAGCGAACTCGAACACTTAACGCCCCAAATCAGGGCTGAATTTGAAGCGCTAGCTCAAGCCGAACGAAAAGAACTGGTGCCTTATGTGCAATATGCCGCACATGAGCCGCTGAACCAATGGGTCGAACTCAACAATTCGAGCAAATGGCTGGCACTTCATCTCATTCAGAATGGCCGCATCATTGAGGCAACGGCGAAGCACTGCCCCACGACAATGGCGTTTCTTCAAAGAATCGGGCAACCAGAGATTGAGGGCTGCTCGCCCAACGCAATGTTTTCGCTGCTTGCTCCTGACACCACCATCCCGCCACACCATGGGATAACCAACACGCGTCTCGTGTGCCACTTGCCGCTGATCGTCCCACCAATGTGTAAGTTTAGAGTTGGGGCCGAAACCCGGAAGTGGGAAGTGGGTCAAGCGTTTGTGTTTGATGACACGATAGAACATGAGGCCTCAAATCTCAGTGACCAGCTCCGCGTGGTTTTGATTTTCGATGTCTGGCATCCGCAGCTTTCCACAGCAGAGCGAGCGGCAGTGAAAGCGCTGATCGAAGTTGACGCTGCCGGGGCTGTTTTGGCCCTCTAACTCTACTCCGCAGCTTCAGCTTGCGCTTCGGCCTCTTCCGCCTTCTTGCGGCGTTTCTGGGTGAACCAGATCGCGGCGATTGCGAATTCATAGAGTAGGCACAGCGGCACGGCGAGCATGATTTGGGAGATCACATCTGGCGGGGTCAAGACAGCGGCAATGGCGAATGCCCCGACGATCGCATAGCGGCGGCCGGCCTTGAGCTGATCTCGGGTGACAATCCCGGCGGCCTCGAGGAGCATCAAGACAACGGGCAAAAGGAAAGCAACGCCGAAGCCGAAGATGAACTTGGTCACGAAATCGAGATAATTGCCAACGCCCGGCAAAGCCTCTTGGGTCACGCCACCGACATCACCTTGGAAGCCCAACAGAAATTCAAGGGCCACTGGCATGGCGAAATAATAGGCCAGCGCGGAGCCTGCGGTGAAGAAAACGGGGGTCATGAAGAGAAAGGGCAGAAATGCCTTCTTCTCCTTGGCGTAGAGGCCTGGTGCAATGAATTTATACATTTGGGTGGCGAGCACAGGGAAGCTGACCATCAATGCCGCAAAAAAGCCGACCTTCACCTCAACGAAGAAAGCCTCAAACACGTCCGTATAGATAATCTTGCCTTGGCCTGCCGCGACGAGCGGCTGCACCAGCACAGCGAAGATGGGCTTGGCGAAATAGAAACAGACGCCAAAGGCCAGCGCAAAGGCAGCGACGCACCAAAGCAAACGCGTCCTCAGCTCGATTAAATGCTCGAGCAAAGGCGCTTTGGATTCGTCAATATCCTTCATGCGCCTGAAGGCTTTGCGACGGGCGGTTCAGCGGCGGGCGGATCGGGTGTGGGGAGGGGCGCGGGCTCCGTCATCGCCGTCTCAATGGGGTTTTCCCGCATGATCCGATCATTTTCCTCGCGCCATTTCTTTTCCATTTCGGCGAGTTCGGATTCACGCACCATCTCATCAAAGCCAGATCGAAATTGGCGTGCGACCGCGCGCGCTTTGCCCAACCAATGGCCCACCATGCGCATCAGGCGAGGCAATTCCTTTGGCCCCAGCACCAAAAGCGCCACAAAGGCGAGCAACATGAATTCAGTTGGTGCAACATCAAACATGGATCAGGGCTACGCTTAGGCGACCTTGTCCGTTTGCTTTTCAGCGTCAATCACTTGCGAAGGAGGCGTTGCTTCAAGCTTTTGCGGAGGCGTTTCTTCCTCGGCCATGCCCTTCTTAAAGCTCTTAATCCCTTGCGCCACATCGCCCATCATGGATGAGAAACGACCCTTGCCGAACAGAAGAAGGACCAAGATACCAACGACCAGCCAATGCCAGATGCTCATGCTTCCCATGGGGAATCTCCAATTAATGAAATTGCTATCTAGTCATCTTCTGTGACATTTTCCAGTTCGGCCTTTTGTTCCGCTTGAATTTCCAGCGCCTCGAATGCCAGATCGACCGGATCAAGCAAACCAGCGGCTTTCAAATCCTCAATTCCGGGAAGATCTTTGCGAGACGCAAGGCCAAAATGAGTGAGGAACCCCTGCGTCGTCGCATAGGTCAATGGACGCCCCGGAACCTCCCGGCGGCCAGCGGGTCGGACCCAGCCTGCTTCCATCAAGACATCCAATGTGCCCTTGGAAATTGCGACGCCGCGGATCGATTCGATTTCTGCCCGGCTGACCGGCTCATGATAAGCAATGATCGCGAGCGTCTCGATGGCAGCGCGCGAGAGCTTGCGGC
>DLOX01000033.1 GCA_002478575.1 Sphingomonadales bacterium UBA7473
GCCCACGCCGTTGCGGCCAATCAGGACATGCACGTTCGTCGGAGGCTGAGACTCGGGAATGACATCGAAGGTCATCGATACCGGGGGCTTTCGCCCCCGTACAGGAAAGCTGTACGCGAACGAAAACTTCGTTAGCTTTGCATCGCCACGGGACAGGCGATTCAACCGCCCTGAGACGGTCGATTCGACAACGTCGCGAAGGAGTGACTCTCGCATCACCTCCTCTGCGCGGAAGGTCTCGAAGATATCCAGGTCAGCAGCACAGTCGCGCAGGCCCTTCAGAACGCGCGCTCGAAGCGTGTCGCTAAGCTCGTTTAGCGACTCGTAGTAGCTCTCACTCTGGCCGAGCGAAAAGTAGCTTTCATCCAGGGCGTCGAACGCCTCGTTCAATGCTGGTGCTCGATGACCTTTCGAGACCCTGCCTGAGGGCTGCAGGTCCTTTTGGGCAATTTTGACCGAGCCGATGTGATGAGTTTCTCCAGACTCGTCGGCTACATGTAGCGAGAACTGCGTCCGGTACTTGCCCCAATCGTCCCAGTTGTCGACGAAAAGAAAAGCTTGGTTCTTTGATCCGCTGGGAACACGGCCGCGGCCATCAATTACGGTGAAGAAAATGGTAGCTCTCCCTAGTTCGCGAACAACGTGGTCCGACCAGCATCGCTGTCATTCGTCCCCATTTGAAGCTGGTAACGTACTCTATCACCGGCCGGAAAACAAAGGGTGGAGGAGCTACGGTCAGTAGCCGTAGACTTCTTGCCGGCGCTTGAAGGCCTTCTGACTGCCTTCAAGAATCGTGCAGACAATGTCTTTGGTCTCGGTGGTGTCGATCGACCCACGGTCCCTGATCACGGACACTTCGCTGGCACCACGCAGCGGGACGATCAGCTCGGCGTCCCCCAGGACCGCGATGTTGGGGTTGTGCGTGACGATGATGACCTGCCGGTGCTCCTTGATGCTGCGCAGAGAGCGCACGACCGTCTTGTAAATGAACTCGCCGTCAAGATTGTCTTCTGGTTGATCGATGATTAGCGGCACGCGGCTCTTCGAGAACAGCAGCACTGTCAAAAGGATAGCCTGCTGTTGGCCGAGCGAGAGCTTGGCAAAATCTCGGACTCGATAGCCTTTGGTTCCATCCGAATTCTCGACAATCTGCGTCACCTTGATCTCGGGCCTGTCTTCGAATGCGATCCGCTCCAATGCACACTTGGCCTGCCATTCAGAAAGCTTGGCGATTATGTCGGCGGCGTCAGGCTTGGAGAACACACGGTTGCCGTCGGCATCTTTCAGCTGTTCGAGTTCCGACGCATCACTCGCATTCACGGCTGCAAGGAGTTGAGCTGGTGAAAGTGTGGCGGCAATGAGCGCGGCGCGTGGAACTTGAGAGGTACGCCAGCTCATGGTGCTCTTGATCAGCTCTTCCATCTCGGGCGCCAGCAAGCCTTCGTAGAACTGAAACTTGACCCGATAGTCCACAACAGCAGCGGCAAGATTGCCGTTCATCGTCGTCGCAAACGCGAGGCGGGCGTTGAAAATTCTCACGCGTAGGTCAGCCCGTTCCTGAATCAAGCGCTTGCGCTCCTTGAATGCCTCCTGCTGTTTCGGCTGGCTCTTCTTCAGCTCGGTCAGCCGCGCCTGCAAATCGGCCGCGTCCTTCGTGACCTTGCGGATAAACGCCATGTCGAGCTTGATGTTCTGCTTTTCCAGTTCGCGCCGAATCTCCTCGATCTTGTCCTGCGTCTCCTTCTCGCGCGCGATCCAGACCTGAAGCTGCGCCGCGATCTTGTCGTTGGCGGCGATGACCTTCTGTTTGAGCTGACCAGATAGCATCTCGATCTCTGTGGCAAGACTATCTACGAGCCCCTTGACTACCTCAAACTCCGCCTTGCCGACCGCTAGGCCATTGCCGTCAACGTCGTCCGTCAACTTGCGTAACTCGCCGCTAGTCAGGCTGTTGGTGATGGACGTGAGAAGCTCAGCAAGGTTGCGCTTCAGACCATCGCGGAAACGCCGCTCCTTGGCCAGCCTTTCCTCCAACTCGACGACCTGGCTCGCGTTCTGCTTCTTCAGGACTGCGACCTGTGTGTCGGCGATTCCCTTGGCTTTCTCTGTTGGCCCGATCTGATTGATGCTCTGCTGCAGCGTCTCGATAACTGTTTGGTTTTCGAGGATCGCATCGCGCAAGGCTTGGTCCTGCTTGCGCAGTTCGCCAAAGTCGATGAAGCCGTCCAGGAACCGCAGCAAGATCGACGGGTCGGTTTCGCAGTGCTGGATCGTGTCAGCCGTTTCGCCTTGTCCATAGCTTTCGATTGCGACAGCCGTCGGCCCTTCCGGATCGGCGTTCATCACATCGCAGAGCTTGCTGCGAGTCAGCGTGTGGCGTTCTCCCACTTCGTCCTCGTAGACTAGTGAGATGACGTCCGGCCACACCTCCGAGTTGATGATGGTGCTTTCGGCGGCATTACCTGAAGCTGCGCGAAGCGACTCCAGCAGCGTTGACTTTCCGGCACCGCGCCCGCCGATGATGCAGGTCAGGTTAGGACTGAAGTGGACGACTTGGTTTTTGAGGAATCCGCCTTCCAGCTTGATCCCTACAAACCTCGGCACAGACACGGGGACAAGGTCCTCAAGGCGCACCCGCGCCGCGGCATCCTTCAGCGCAATCCGCAACGACGCAAACGTCAGGGCCTCCATCTTGAGCCGCGTCAGCTTTCTGTTACCGCTGGCGTTGCGGCCCAAGGCGTTGAGAGTGTGTGCGTCCGAGGACATCACCTTCGCCAGATCAATTCCGTCTTGAAGACCAAGCGTCGCACATCGGGTCACAACGCAGTTGCGGCGATTGACATCAGTGTCGTCGTGAGAGAACCAGGCGCCGTTCGCGGCATTGGTGATCTCAAGGCCCAACAGATTGGAGCAGTTGAAGACCTCCTGTTTGAACGCGTCAAATTTCGGGTGCGCCTTCTCTAGGCCACTGTCCAGCTCGATGTGTGCGCAGATGCCGAAACCGTTGAACTCTTCGGCGATGCGGAGGCATTGAGGGATGGTGTTGTGGCAGGCTTTCCGGTCATCCGAAATGGTCAGCTTGCCAAAAAAACGCTGCAGATGGTCTGCCGTGTCGAAGTACACCAGCAGATGCCCTTGCGGCGTTGACAGCTCCACGCCGGGGACAACAAGCAGGCCTTTACCATCGGCATACTTCAGCGCCGGGCGGACGTTCCCGATGTTGTTGTGATCGGTGATCGCGATGAGGTTGAGCCGCTCCGTGATTGCCATGTCGACGATCCCCTCAGGCGTCATCGACGCGTCCGTCACGTCGTATGAGCCACCCTCGCCAAAGGAGTGGATGTGCAGGTCCGCACGCCGAAACAGTGCTCCGTTGGATTCGTTCTGAATTTCTTGTAGTAGTGTCACGTTCTTCACCCTGTCGTTAACGTCTCAAATTTTATAGAGTAGCAAACGTCGAAAGACGGCGCACTAAACCAGAGTCCGTGTCGGTCCGTGAGCGTTGTGCCGCTGGCAGTCAATCGCAGTTGAACTGAATGAACC
>DLOX01000254.1 GCA_002478575.1 Sphingomonadales bacterium UBA7473
CGCCAGAAGGGCGGCGGTACGGCTCGTCACGGTAACCGCCGTGGTCCAACCTTTGTCGGTGGTGGCAAGGCGCATGGTCCTCGCGTTCGTGATTTCAATCCGTCGCTCAACAAGAAGATCCGTTCTTTGGGCCTGAAGATGGCTTTGTCATCAAAGGCGAAAGACGGTTCGTTGATCGTGATGGACTCAATCGCAGTCGAAAACGGCAAGACCAAAGTTCTGGCAGCATCGCTCGCCAAGCTCGGTTTTGGCAAGAAGACGCTCGTGATTGACGGTGCTCAGGTGGAACAAAGCTTCATGCTTGCCGCGTCCAACCTGATCGGCGTTGACGCGCTGCCTGCGGTTGGTGCCAATGTGTATGACATTCTCAAGGCCGAAACGCTGGTATTGACCCGCGCTGGCGTTGAGCAGCTGGAGGCGCGTCTCAATGGCTAAGTTTAAAGCAACGAGCGTTAAGCTCAGCCAATATGACGTGATCCGTGCGCCGCACATCACGGAAAAGGCAACGATGGCCTCTGAAAACAACGCTGTTGTGTTCAAGGTTGCGAACGACGCCACCAAGCCGCAGATCAAAGCCGCTGTAGAAGCTTTGTTCAGCGTCAAGGTGCTGACGGTCAACACCATCGTCCAAAAGGGCAAGACCAAAAAGTGGAAGGGCACTTCCTACACGCGGTCTGATTTCAAAAAGGCAATCGTGCGTTTGGCTGAAGGTCAAACCATCGATGTGACCACGGGAATTTAAGCGCCATGGCACTCAAACATTATAACCCGACGAGCCCGGCACGCCGTGGTCTCATCTTGGTCGACCGGTCCGCATTGCATAAGGGCAAGCCTGTAAAGGCTTTGACCGAAGGCAAGCGCAAGACAGGTGGCCGCAACAACAAGGGCCATGTCACATCGCGCGGCATCGCCGGTGGTCACAAGCAGCGTTATCGGATTATCGATTTCAAGCGCCGCAAGTGGGACGTGGAAGCAACCGTTGAGCGTTTGGAATATGATCCAAACCGCACAGCGTTCATTGCTTTGGTGAACTATCCCGATGGTGAGCAGGCTTATATCCTCGCTCCTCAGCGTCTTGCCCCAGGTGACAAGGTCATCGCTGGCAAGAAAACGGACGTGAAGCCAGGCAATGCCATGGAACTTGGCCAAATGCCTGTTGGTACCATTGTCCACAATGTGGAAATGAAGCCAGGCAAGGGCGGCCAGATCGCCCGTTCAGCAGGCACTTACGTGCAGGTTGTCGGTCGTGACCGCGGCATGGTGATCGTTCGTTTGAACTCTGGCGAGCAGCGTTATCTGCGCGCAGACTGCATGGGCACGGTCGGTGCTGTCTCTAACCCAGACAATGCCAACACGAACCTTGCAAAGGCTGGCCGCAATCGTTGGAAGGGCATTCGTCCTCTCACGCGTGGTGTTGCTAAGAACCCAGTCGATCACCCTCATGGTGGTGGTGAAGGCCGGACATCTGGTGGCCGCCATCCTGTGACTCCGTGGGGTAAGCCTACCAAGGGCGCCCGTACCCGCAACAACAAGGCGACGGACAAGATGATTATCCGCTCGCGTCATGCGAAGAAGAAGAGGTAAGCCATGGCCCGTTCCGTCTGGAAAGGTCCCTTTGTAGACCTTCATCTCGCCAAGAAAGCCGAAGCCGCTGCAGAAGCTGGTTCGCGTTCTGGCCCGATCAAAACTTGGTCGCGTCGTTCGACGATCCTTCCTCAGTTCGTTGGCCTCACTTTCAACGTCTATAATGGCCGCAAATTTGTGCCTGTCTCTGTCAATGAAGACATGGTTGGCATGAAGCTCGGTGAATTTGCGCCGACCCGGTATTTTCCTGGTCACGCTGCTGACAAGAAGGGCAAGCGCTAATGTCTAAGCAAGCTGCGCCCCGCCGCGTCGCCGAAAATGAGGCGCTCGCTGTGGCAGCCATGATCCGTGGCTCGGATCGCAAGCTCAATCTTGTCGCGGGTCTGATCCGTGGCAAGAAAGTTGGTCAGGCTTTGAACATCCTGTCCTTCTCAAAGCGGGCCATGGCTGTTGATGTGAAAAAGGTTTTGGCCTCGGCCATCGCCAACGCAGAAAACAACCATAATCTTGATGTTGATGCGCTGATCGTTGCGGAAGCAAGCGTTGGCAAGTCCATGTCGATGAAGCGCTTTGCCACCCGTGCGCGGGGCCGGTCGAGCCGTGTCGTCAAGCCGTTCAGCCGCCTTCGTGTGGTTGTCCGTCAGGTCGAAGAGGAAGCATAATCATGGGTCAGAAGAGCAATCCGATTGGCCTTCGCCTTCAGATCAACCGCACATGGGATAGCCGCTGGTTCGCCGGTGGTGCTGACTATGGCAAGTTGCTTCTGGAAGATTTGAAGCTGCGTCAGTTCATCTTGAAGACATTGCCACAGGCAGCGATTTCAAAGGTGGTGATTGAGCGTCCTGCGAAGACCTGCCGCATTTCTATCTATGCTGCACGTCCCGGCGTGATCATCGGCAAGAAGGGCACGGACATTGAAAAGCTGCGCAAGACGCTGGCTGCAATGACTTCAAGTGATGTTTCTTTGAACATCGTTGAAATCCGTAAGCCTGAAATCGATGCCAAGCTTGTTGCAGACGGCGTTGCCGATCAGCTTCAGCGTCGTATCGCTTTCCGTCGCGCTATGAAGCGTGCGGTTCAGTCTGCGCTGCGTCTGGGTGCCGAAGGCATCAAGATCACTTGCGCTGGCCGTTTGGGCGGTGCCGAAATCGCACGCACGGAATGGTATCGCGAAGGTCGCGTGCCGCTTCATACACTGCGTGCCAATGTCGATTATGCTGAGAGCCAAGCTCACACCGCTTATGGTGTTTGCGGGATCAAGGTTTGGATCTTCAAGGGCGAAATTCTGGGCCATGACCCAATGGCGACAGATCGCCTGATGGTTGAAGCGCAGACGTCCGGCGTCCGCCCGGCTCGCTGAGGATAGAGAAATGCTGCAACCAAAGAAAACCAAATTCCGCAAAGCCTTTAAGGGGCGGATTCATGGCGATGCCAAGGGTGGCACCGATTTGAACTTTGGCGCCTATGGCCTGAAAGCCATGGAGCCAGAGCGGATCACTGCCCGCCAGATCGAAGCTGCTCGTCGTGCCATCAGCCGTGCGATTAAGCGTCAAGGTCGTTTGTGGATCCGCATCTTCCCAGATGTTCCAGTGACGTCAAAACCTGCCGAAGTCCGCATGGGTAAAGGTAAGGGTTCACCAGAATTTTGGGTCGCTCGCGTAAAGCCAGGTCGTATCTTGTTTGAACTTGATGGTGTCCCTGGTCCCGTTGCTGCTCTCGCTTTTGAGCGTGCAGCAATGAAACTGCCGATCAAGGTGAAGGTCGTTGCCCGTCTGGGTGACACTTCGCATCTGGGAGCCTGATGATGACGAAATATGCTGATATCAAGGTGAAGACCGACGATCAGGTCGTCGAGCAACTCGCCGAACTGAAGCGTGAGGCGATGAACCTCCGTTTTCAGGCTGCAACCAGCCAGCTCGAAAAGCCGTCACGCGTGCGCGAAGTGCGTCGTGACATAGCCCGCCTCAAAACGCTTCAAGCCCAACGGGCTGTCGAAGCGGCCAAGGCATAAGGAAACCGACGATGCCAAAACGTATTCTCACAGGGACCGTCGTTTCCGATAAGAACGACAAGACCGTAGTGGTGAAGGTCGAGCGCAAAGTGAAGCATCCGCTTTACGGCAAGATCATTCGTCGCTCGAAGAAATATCATGCGCATGATGAAGCCAATTCCGTGAAGGAAGGCCAAACCATCCGTATCGAAGAATGTGCACCCATTTCTAAGAACAAGACATGGCGTGTGGTTGCAGACGCGGCAGTAGCCGCCGGTTCGGAGGGCTAGTTCCATGATCCAAATGCAATCCAATCTCGATGTGGCTGACAATTCTGGCGCGAAGCGCGTGCAGTGCATCAAGGTGCTTGGCGGGTCCAAGCGTCGCACAGCTGGCGTGGGAGACATCATTGTGGTGTCGATCAAAGAAGCTCAGCCACGTGGCAAAGTGAAGAAGGGTGACGTGCACCGCGCCGTTATCGTTCGCACCGCCAAAGATATTCGTCGTCCCGATGGTTCAACCATCCGGTTCGATTCAAACGCCGCTGTTCTGGTCAACAAGAACGCTGAACCCATTGGCACCCGTATCTTCGGCCCAGTGGTTCGCGAACTTCGCGCCAAGAATTATATGAAGATCATCAGCCTTGCGCCGGAGGTGTTGTAATGGCTGCCGCAAAAATCAAAAAGGGTGATCCCGTCGTCATTCTGTCCGGCAAGGACAAGGGCAAGCACGGAACTGTCACCAAGGCCATGCCGAAAGAAGGCAAGGTCATCGTTGGTGGAGTGAATTTGATCACTCGCCATGTGAAACCAAGCCAAGGCAACCCGCAAGGTGGCCTTGATCGTCGCGAAGCGCCGATGTCGGTTTCCAAGGTTGCAATTGAAGATCCCAAGACGGGCAAGCCAACCCGCGTTCGCTTTGAAGAGCGCGATGGCAAGAAAGTCCGTGTTGCGGTCAAGTCCGGGGAAGTGATCAATGGCTAAGGATTATACGCCACGGCTAGAGGCGCTCTATGCTGATCAGATCGCCAAGGCGATGACGGAGAAGTTTGGCTATAAAAATGCCCTTCAAGTTCCGCGCCTTGAAAAGATCGTGCTCAACATGGGTGTCGGTGAAGCCACGCAAGACAAGAAGAAGGTCGACATCGCTGCTTCTGAAATGGAGCTGATCGCTGGCCAGAAGCCTGTTGTAACACGCGCCAAAAAGTCCATCGCTCAGTTCAAGCTGCGCGAAGGTATGCCAATTGGCTGCAAAGTTACGCTGCGTCGTGAACGCATGTATGAATTTCTTGATCGTCTGATCACGATTGCGCTTCCACGCGTCCGCGACTTTCGCGGCGTGAGCGATCGGTCTTTCGATGGCCGTGGCAACTATGCCATGGGCTTGAAAGAACAGTTGGTTTTCCCTGAAATCAGCTATGACAAGATCGAAAAAATTCGTGGGATGGACATCATTGTCACCACATCCGCAAAGACCGATGATGAAGCGCGTGAGCTGCTTCGTTTGTTCGGTTTCCCTTTCCCTCAAGAAGAGATGAAGCAAGCTGCGTAAATCCGCAGGTTGCTCGTCAAAAGGAAGGACGAGAACTTAAGTCATGGCGAAACTGAGTTCCATTAACAAGAATGAGCGTCGCAAGAAGCTGGTGAAGAAATATGCCGGCAAATATGCACGTCTGAAGGCTATCGCGAACGACACGACAGCAGACGATACAGATCGTTTGATGGCGCGTCTCAAGATGGCTGAAGTCCCGCGCAACGGAAACCCGACCCGCGTTCGCAATCGTTGCGAGCTGACCGGCCGTCCGCGCGCTTATTATCGTAAATTCCGGCTGTGTCGTGTGCAGTTGCGGGAACTGGCCAATAAGGGCCTGATCCCCGGCGTCACGAAGTCGAGCTGGTAAGGGGTTTAGAAGATGGCATTGACCGATCCCTTGGGTGATATGCTCACCCGCATTCGCAATGGCCAGCGTGCCAAGAAGGACAGCGTGGTCACCCCCGCGTCCAAGCTGCGGGCCAATGTGCTCGAAGTTCTGAAGCGCGAAGGCTATATTCGTGGCTATGTGCATGAAGAGGTGGCTGGCCACCCTGGACTGCGCGTTGAGCTGAAATATTTTGAAGGCCAGCCTGCGATCAAGCACGTGGCTCGCATTTCAAAGCCTGGCCGTCGGGTCTATTCAGGTTCGCAAGACCTGCCAACGATCCGCAACGGTTTGGGTATCACCATTGTTTCCACGCCACGCGGTGTGCTCTCTGACGCTGAAGCGCGGGATGCAAACGTCGGCGGTGAAATCCTGGCGGAGGTATTCTAATGTCACGGACTGGCAAAAAGCCCGTTTCCATTCCTGCCGGCGTTACTGCAACGCTTGATGGCGGCATGGTTTCGGTGAAGGGCCCTAAGGGTGCCCTCTCCATTCCTATGGTCGATGAAGTGTCTTACGTTTTGGAAGATAATCTTCTGACGATCCGTCCTGCCAATGATGGCAAGCGGGCTCGTGCCTTTTGGGGCATGCAGCGCACGCTGGTTCAGAATTTGGTCACTGGCGTAACGACTGGCTTCACAAAGGTTCTGGAAATCACGGGCGTT
Source organism: Sphingomonadales bacterium UBA7473 (assembly GCA_002478575.1). Classification (GTDB taxonomy): domain Bacteria; phylum Pseudomonadota; class Alphaproteobacteria; order Sphingomonadales; family Sphingomonadaceae; genus Aquisediminimonas. Next base: position 6,158 of record DLOX01000254.1, read on the forward strand.
GGTTATCGTGCCAACTCACAAGGCAAGTCACTGAAGCTGCAGCTTGGCTACAGCCATGACATTGACATGCCGATCCCAGAAGGTTTGGAAGTGAAGACGCCTGATCAAACAACGATCGAAATCTCCGGCGCTGATGCGCAGGTGGTAGGGCAATTCGCGGCAGAAATTCGTCGCTGGCGGAAGCCTGAGCCTTATAAGGGCAAGGGCATCAAATATCGCGGCGAATATATCTTCCGTAAGGAGGGTAAGAAGAAATAATGGCAAAGAAACTAACACCCTTCGAACGGCGCCGTCAGCGCGTCCGCACGGCTCTCGTCTCGCGTGGTGGCGGGCGCCCTCGCTTGTCTATCCACCGTTCTGGCCGTCACATCTATGCGCAAGTCATTGATGATGCTGCGGGCAAGACTGTTGCTGCTGCTTCAACCATCGAGAAGGATGCGAAAGCATCAACCGGTGCAACCATGGCTGCTGCGGCTGCCGTTGGTAAAGTGGTTGCTGAGCGTGCAAAGCAAGCTGGCGTGACCAAAGTTGTTTTCGATCGTGGGGGCTTCTTGTTCCACGGTCGCGTCAAAGCGCTGGCTGATGCAGCCCGCGAAGGCGGATTGGAGTTCTAAATGGCTGACGAAACAGTGAATGCAGGCGGCGAAGTCGCTGTAGAGGGCGGTGCCCCTGAAGCTGAAGGCCGCGGTCGCGGTCGTGGCCGTGGTGGTCGCGATGGCAACCGCGCCGGTGGCCGTGATGGCAACCGTGGTCGCCGTGATGGCAACCGCAACCAGAACGCAGAAGAAGGTGGCGAAGAGCTGATTGAAAAGCTCGTCCATATCAACCGCGTTTCGAAAACGGTTAAGGGCGGTAAGCGGTTTGGTTTCGCAGCTTTGGTTGTGGTTGGCGATGGCAAGGGCCGTGCAGGCTTTGGCCATGGCAAAGCACGCGAAGTGCCTGAAGCTATCCAAAAGGCAACAGCAGCTGCAAAGCGCGCCATGGTTCGCGTTCCTTTGAAAGAAGGTCGCACGCTTCACCATGATGGCGCAGGTCATTTCGGTGCAGGCCGCGTGAATGTGCGCTCCGCTCCACAAGGAACGGGCATCATCGCAGGTGGTCCAATGCGTGCCGTGTTTGAATCATTGGGCGTTGCCGACGTTGTGACCAAGTCAGTTGGCACATCGAATCCCTACAACATGATCCGCGCCACGTTTGAGGCGCTGACCGAACAAACCAGCCCCAAATCGGTGGCGCAACGTCGTGGCAAGAAAATTGCTGACTTGCTCCGTCGCGGTGGCAGCAGCGCTGTTGAGGCAGAAGCCGACGCAGCAGCGGTTGTGGAGTAAGAGATATGGCAACCATCAAAGTAAAGCAGACGGGTTCGCCCATCCGCCGCAGAGGCGATCAGCGGGCAACCCTGATCGGCCTTGGCCTCAACAAGATGAACCGGGTCAGCGAATTGGAGGATACTCCTTCAGTCCGTGGCATGATCCGCAAGGTTCAGCATATGGTTGAAGTGATCGGCTAGACTTACCGCGTCATGCTGAACTTGTTTCAGCATCCACTTCGGAGTGATATCGGTAGTTGCAGATATTGGCTCAGACGTAGACCCTGAAACAAGTTCAGGGTGACATCAAAATTAAGCGCGAACAAAGCGAAAGCGAGTGCATGATATGAAACTGAATGAAATTTCCGACAATAAGGGTGCCCGTAAGGCCCGCATGCGCGTTGCGCGTGGTATTGGTTCCGGCAAAGGCAAAACTGCTGGTCGTGGCCAAAAGGGTCAGACGAGCCGCTCAGGCGTGTCCATCAATGGCTTTGAAGGCGGTCAGATGCCCCTTCACATGCGCCTTCCAAAGCGCGGCTTCAACAATATCTTCGGCAAGGATTTTGCTGAAGTGAATTTGGGCGCGATCCAAAAGCTGATCGATGCCAAGAAGCTTGATGCTGGCAGCACGATTGATCATGCCGCTCTTCAAGCCGCTGGCGTTGGCCGTGGCGGCAAAGACGGCGTTCGCATCCTTGCCAAGGGCACTTTGACAGCGAAAATCAATGTTGTTGTTGCTGGCGCTTCTGCCGGTGCCAAGGCAGCGATTGAAGCAGCTGGTGGCACTGTTGAAGTGATCCACGTGGTTCCTGCCGCTGAAAAAGCTGCAGCGAAAAAGGGCGTTGCTCGCGCAGCTCGTCTCGCCAAAAAGGGCTAAATTTGGATTTGGCCTTAGACATGGGCCAAAGCATCACTATATAGCAGCGGCGGGGGGCAAACAGCTTTCCGTCGCTGTTCAGTTTCTAGGGTCTTGAATTTTCTATGGCATCTTCCGCAGACCAGATGGGCGCAGGCCTAAGCCTCAATAATTTTTCACAAGCGACCGAGTTGAAGCGCCGCTTGTGGTTCACGCTAGGCGCTCTCATCGTCTTCCGCTTCTTGAGCTTCGTGCCGCTGCCAGGGATTGACCCTATCGCGCTGCAGCAGCAGTTTGAAACAACGCGCGGTGGCGTGCTTGATTTCTTCAACATGTTTTCAGGCGGGGCACTCGAGCGGATGAGCATCATCGCGCTGGGCGTCATGCCTTACATTACCGCTTCGATCGTCATCCAATTGGCGACATCGCTTCACCCCACACTTGCGGCGTTGAAGAAGGAAGGCGAGAGCGGGCGGAAAAAGCTCAACCAATATACGCGCTATGGCACGGTTTTGTTGGCAACGGTCCAAGGCTATTTCATTGCTGTAGGCCTTGAAAATTGGGGTGCGCAGACCGGAGCGTCAGCAGTTGTGGAGCCAGGCCTGGTCTTCCGCGTGGCTTGTGTCATCGCGCTCGTGGGCGGCACCATGTTCCTGATGTGGCTTGGTGAGCAGATCACGAGCCGTGGCATTGGCAACGGTATCTCGTTGATTGTTATGGCCGGGATTGTGGCGCATTTGCCGACCTCTCTTGCCAATCTGTTCGAAGGTGGCCGCACTGGCACCATGTCTCCGCTGCTGATCTTGGCCATTGTTGCGGGTGTGGTGGCGTTGATTGCTGGCATCTGCTTCATGGAGCGAGCGCAGAGGCGTGTTCTCATTCAATATCCGAAGCGGGCAACCGCGCGGGGCGGAATGCAGCAGGATAAGAGCTTCCTGCCGCTGAAGATCAACACAGCAAACGTGATCCCGCCAATCTTCGCTTCGTCATTACTGCTCATGCCTTTGACCATCGCTCAGTTTGCCGGACAAGGGGCAGCAGCGGGCGACGGTGCATGGAGCGATTTCGTGCTCGCGATCACCACGTCGCTCCAACACGGTTCGCCGCTATACATGACCCTCTATGGCCTCGGCATCATCTTCTTCTGCTTCTTTTACACAGCGGTTGTCTTCAACCCTGAGGAAACGGCTGAGAATTTGAAGAAATATGGCGGCTTCATCCCCGGCATTCGTCCGGGCAAAAACACCGAAGAGTATCTGGATTATGTGTTGACCCGCATCACTGTGCTGGGTGCCGCTTATCTGACCTTCATCTGCTTGGTTCCAGAATTTGCCGTCGCGCAGGCCGGTATCCCTTTCTACCTTGGGGGCACAAGCTTGTTGATTGTGGTCAACGTCACCATTGATACAGTGACGCAGATCCAAAGCCATATGCTTGCACATCAATATGGTGATTTGATCAAGAAATCGAAGTTGAAGGGCGGGCGGCGCTAAGACCGTTATCCTGGGGGGAGAGGAAACCCATGAACATCATCTTGCTGGGACCTCCGGGGGCAGGCAAAGGCACTCAAGCATCAAAGCTGGTCGAAGAGCGGGGCATGGTCCAGCTCTCTACGGGCGACATGCTGCGGGCTGCTGTCAGAGCCGGAACGCCGACGGGCCTGAAGGCCAAAGCCGTAATGGAAGCTGGCGCGCTAGTCTCCGACGAGATTGTCTCCGGCATCATCGGCGAGGCCCTCGATGCTTTGGCCCCTGAAACGGGTGTTATCTTTGACGGATATCCGCGGACAGCAGCGCAAGCTGGTTCACTTGATACGATTTTGGCTGACCGTGGGCGGGCGCTCCACCATGTGATTGAGCTTGAAGTCAATGAAGATGCGCTCGTGGCGCGCATTGTAGGTCGTTACACCTGCGCCAATTGTGGTGAAGGCTATCATGATAGCTTCAAGCAACCTGCAGTTGTCGGCACATGCGACAAATGCGGATCAACGGAATTCAAACGTCGCCCCGATGATAATGAAGAAACCGTTCGCACGCGAATGGCCGAATATCGTGGCAAGACCGCGCCAATCCTTCCTCTGTATGAAGCGCGCGGCTTAGTGTCTCGCGTGGACGGCATGGCGGATATGGACGCGGTTAGTGCGCAAATCTCTGATATTCTCGGTTGATCGAACGGTACTAAGGTCGGTTTTTCACTGACCTGCTTCCCAAGTTAAAAAAGCCTGCTAACATCCTTTCGTCAATGATGACTTGCCTCCGATTCAAAAAGAGGGGCAAGCGATACGGGCCGCACCACCAACCAATCCTGATAGGGGGAGTGCAATGGCCGTTTCTGATCATGTTGATCTATCCACATTTATCGATGGCGTGAAAAAGCGCAATCCGGGGCAGCCCGAATTTGTGCAGGCTGTCCAAGAAGTCGCTGAAGATATTTATGACTTCATGGCTGACAAAGAGCAGTATCATAAAGAGCAGATCCTCCGCCGCATTGCAGAGCCGGATCGGGTCGTCTCTTTCCGGGTGTGCTGGGAAGATGATAATGGCAATATCCGCGTACAGCGGGGATGGCGGGTTCAAAACAATAACGCCATTGGCCCCTATAAGGGCGGCATCCGCTTTCACCCTTCAGTGACAGAAGGCACGCTGAAGTTCCTCGCTTTTGAACAGACATTCAAGAACGCCCTGACGGGTCTCCCTATGGGCGGCGGTAAGGGCGGTTCCAACTTCAACCCTAAAGGCAAATCGCCGCGCGAAGTGATGCGCTTCTGCCAAAGCTTCATGAATGAGCTTTATCGCCACATCGGCGCAGATAT
>DLOX01000048.1 GCA_002478575.1 Sphingomonadales bacterium UBA7473
CTGATGCCGTTCACAATTTGAGCGGGTGGGTTGGTTAGGGGGTTACGAAGCACCTGCTCAGCCACCGCCATCGACTTCAGTGTTTCGACACCGGACACGGACTCCACCAGAAACGCCTGATTTTCCGCGCCGCGCTGGAATTTCTCGTGCAGACGTTTGCGCAGGATCGGTGTGATGAAAACCGACAAGAGGATATAGAGCGGAATCGAGCCGAGCACGATCCACGTCAGCGTCGGGCTGTAGTAATACATCACCGCGAAAAAGACGATGGTGAAGAACAGGTCGATCACCACCGTCACAGCGTTAGATGTGAGGAAGTTGCGGATGCTTTCGAGTTCGCGCACCCGCGCCACGCTGTCGCCGACGCGGCGTGCCTCGAAATAGGAGAGCGGCAGCGCAACCAGATGGCGGAAGAGCGCCGCTGACAGCTCGGCATCAACCCGGTTGGAGGTGTGGGCGAACAGCCAGTTGCGCAAAGCTGATAGTAACGTTTCGAAGATGAGGATTGCGGTCAGCCCGATGGCGAGTACTTCGAGCGTGTTCATCGCCTGATTGACCAGCACCTTGTCGATCACCAGCTGGAAGAAGATCGGCGAAGCGAGGCCGACAAGCTGAAGGAAGAAGCTGCCGATCAGCACATCGCGCAGCGGCCTGCGGTACTTGACCAGCGCCGGGATGAACCAGGAGATGTCGAAGGCACGCTTTTGCCCTGCGATATGTTCGCGGCTCGTCATCAGCAGCAGTTCGAGCTTGTCCCCGGTCAGCGCGAAACGCTCGGCAACATCGGCCTCGCTCCAAATCTCGGGGCGCTGACCATCGCTGCGAAGCACCATGTGCCGCGTCCCGCTTTCACCGCTATCGTCGATTTTGAGCAGGATTGCGGTGTCATCGCCGTAAAGCTTCACAAGCGCCGGCATCGGAAACTTAGCAAGCTCTGCGAGCGGCGCTTGCTTGCGACGGGCCATCAGCCCCAGCTTCTTGGCCACGCGGATCAGATCATCGAAGGTGTAGGGCCGGTCGCCCTGTCCGCGATCGTGGTGGATCTGCGCGGCATCGGCGGGCACGCCAAGGAACTGCGCTAGCAGCACAAAGCTTGCCAGCGCCGGATCGACGGGCTGCGCCGAGGTGGTGTCGTTCGAATTCAACATGAAGGTCTGCGTCCCGGCAGAACTTGTAGGCGGCGTGCGGCGTTAAGCAACATTAATCGCTCAACATCAGGTAGCTGCGTCAAGGCCAAGGGGTGCTGCCGAAGAATTCCCGCAAGCGAAAGGGATGCCTCACCGGATACCTTCGGGGGTCACTAAGAGTCTTATCGTCGATAGGTCGACGGCTACTCGACAAGGTATCTCGTTGGCACCGAAAATGGTGGTCGGAAATTGCCAAGGTTGAGACAAAACGTGTGAAGCCGAGACGGCAGGCGAACGGCGCTGACTTTGGGTCGGCGCAAAAGCTTAACGGAGCGGCGAGAGGACACGCTCTCATAATTGCGGTGGGGCCCATTGACCCAAACTTCGAACGGCCCACGGTTCGCGCCGTTCGGGTCGAACATCATCGAAAGTGGAACTGAGCCCTTGTCATAGGCGCTGAAGAAGTTGTGCGCTGAGGTCGCTCACCCCAACCACTGGCCCACAAACCGACTAAATTGCAAAGGTGATTCTCGTCGAGTACGTGCCTGATATCGGCACACCTTTGCGATCAAGCGCCGGCTCGAATCGCGCATAGCGCGCCATTCCCACGCAAGCCGCATTATCCAGAATTGCATAGCCGCTCGAAGCAGTAACTTCGCATTTACTCACCCTACCGTCAGCAGAGACCGTCACAGTTAGTCCGACGACGCCTTCCCATCCTTCGTGTTTTGCTTCCAGCGGGTACGCATCAAGAATGCGTCCGGTCCATTGTCGAACGTTCTTCGGCACAGCACTTCGGGCCTTAGATGCCGCTTCGCGCGCGCGCGCTTTCTCGGCTTGAGCCTTCAATCGAGCGGCAGCTTCTGCCGGAGTTTCAGCCCGCGTCTCGATTGGCGAGGGCGGTGCTGGCCGGGTTTGAATTGCCTCCGTAGGTGCTTGTTGGGACTGTGGTTGGTCAGGGGATTTTCCGTCCTGCGCCAGGGTCGCTCCAGGCACATGCGCGGCGATCAGAAACGCAACCAAGCTTGTCACGCCTACTGTCCTTTTCATGTAAAGCACCCCAGTCATGACTTAGCCTTAGCTGTCTGAAACTTTACATTTTCTTACATTGCCGCCAGCAAAAAGCTCACCGACCGATAGCCCTAACAGCGAAGTGCAGAAAACCCCATGACTACGAAGTGCCGTCCGCACAGGGCTTGCTTCCCGAATGGCTGGAAATTTCCAGATGCGAGGCAAAACCGTACCGCCGCTATCGGAACTCGGGGCGTGGAATTTAGCTAAAGGGTCCCATACAAGAACAGCGCGAGAACATAACGACGCCGGTCTCGCAATTGCCCTGCCGAACCCGGACACTCACCGGACGAACTTCACTGTGACCCCGACGTCGGACGGCAGCGCTCCCCAAGCCCGATCGCATGTCAACGCCGGCAGAGCGAGGGAACGACCCACTCCAAGGCAGCATTTGTCACCGAGCGACATCTCCCTGTCGGCAGCAAGTAGTCGAAGCGCATTTGCCGATAGGCCTGATCTTCATCGAGTGGGGCGATTCGAATGGGCTGCTCGCACAATGCCAATATTACCCATCAGCGGGCATCCCGCCATGAATAAACGTCGTTGCGACTTCCGCCAAGTTGATGACAGACATCAAAGAAGCCGGAAGCAGCTGCTTTACAGCGTATGTCACTTACTGACCGTTCTTTGCTGGTGAGACCTCGCGGAGCTGTACTTCACACTGTCCGAAAGGGATCGCTCAACTGACACCTTGCGAGACTTGTAGATCAGCCTGGTTCCACCCCGTTGTTCCGACTTACCTGCTGCCTCAATAAGGTGGTCCGCTTTAATTTCTCAAAAGGGCCCCTCATCCGCTACAACGGCTAACCGCACGCATCGGATAATCCAGTTGGTCGACCGGGAAGCACGGCCTCAGCGCAATGATCGCGTTCGGTGTGCAGAGTAAC
>DLOX01000043.1:0-141 GCA_002478575.1 Sphingomonadales bacterium UBA7473
CTCCGCCGGGGCGACGCCTGAACCTTACTCGCTCGGCGTCTCAGCCTGTAGCTGCGAATAGTTCTGGATGCCCATTTGCCGGATCAAGTCGATTTGCGTTTCCAGCGTGTCGACATGCTCTTCCTCGCTCTCAAGGATATA
>DLOX01000043.1:211-3547 GCA_002478575.1 Sphingomonadales bacterium UBA7473
TGGAACAGATCGCGTGACACAAAGTCCCGCACCTTTTCGCAATATTCGATAGCATCGCGCAGGGGAGGGAGCGCTTCGAGCTCAAGCTCAAGATCAGCCTTCAGCACTTCCTCAACATTCTCGCCAATCCGCAAGCGGCCAAGCGATTGGAAATTGGGCAAGCCATCAAGGAACAAGATGCGCGCCGCGACTTTGTCGGCATGCTTCATCTCGTCAATGGATTCGCCATATTCAAACTTCGCCAGCTTGGTGAGGCCCCAATTGTCGAGCATACGATAATGCAGGAAATATTGGTTGATCGCCGTCAGCTCATTCTTGAGCACGATGTTCAAATGTTCGATGACTTTGGGATCACCCTTCATGGGACTGGCCTTTCGCGTATGAATTTACGCGATCCCTCTACCAGAGAATGAAGGAATTAACAGTGAAAAAGTGGCTAAAATCTGTGCTTTTTCAGCTATTGAGACTAGCAAGCGATTGCGCGTTCCTGGCTGATAATGCTTCGCGCGAAGGGCACACATTGGCCGCACTGCAATCGGCAACCGAGCTTTTCATAGGCCTTGCCAGGGCTGCGCGCACCGTTGCGAGCGGCTTCCCGCACGTCACGTTCCCTTATTGCATTGCAAACGCAAACGACCATTGCATCCTCGCTCTATTGCGAATCATTCTCTAGTTTAATTGCTAGTCGCTCGCAATAGCCTTTTCCACTTTTCGATAGGATGGCGGCTTACGCTCTTTTCATCGCGGTCTTCTGTGATAGTCTTCGGCCAAAGACTCTGAGGAGAGATGATATGCATGATATGGTCATTCGCGGCGGCACCGTCGTTGACGGCACGGGAAGCGCGCCTTTTGTAGCTGACGTTGCCATTGATGGCGGCTTGATCAGCGCGGTTGGCACCGTCCAAACCAAAGGTCGGGAAGAAATTGACGCGGCGGGCCTGATCGTCACTCCGGGCTTTGTTGATATCCACACCCATTATGATGGCCAGGCGACATGGGACCCCGAAATGGGGCCATCGAGCTGGCATGGCGTGACGACGGTCGTCATGGGCAATTGCGGTGTTGGCTTTGCGCCGGCCAAGAAGGATCGCCATGATTGGCTGATCGGCCTGATGGAAGGCGTGGAGGATATCCCCGGCACCGCCTTGGCCGAGGGCATGACCTGGAACTGGGAGACGTTCCCCGAATATCTGGACGAGCTAGAGCGACTGCCGCGCACCATTGATGTTGGCACTCATGTGCCGCATGGCGCGGTCAGGGCCTATGTGATGGGCCAACGCGGTGCGGACAATGAAGCGCCGACTGAAACCGATATCGCCCAAATGTCAAAGATTGTTGAAGAAGGCCTGCGGGCAGGGGCCTTGGGCTTCTCCACCTCGCGCACTGTGCTTCATAAGTCGGTCGATGGCGTGCTGGTCCCCGGCACCACCGCGACTGAGGAAGAGTTACTGGGCATTGGCCGCGCTATGGGCCGCGTCGGCTATGGCGTGTTTGAAATGGCCAGCGACTTGAAGCGAGAGTGGAATGAGTTTGACTGGATGGGCAAATTGAGCCGGGAAACGGGCCTGCCTGTCACCTTTGCGGCGCTCCAATCCATCGCCAAAGAAATGCCCTTGGATGAGCAGATTGAAACGATGCGGGCTGAAAATGCCAAGGGTGCGAACATCGTTGCTCAAATCGCGCTGCGTGGAAATGGCATCATCATGGCTTGGCAGGGGACGGTCCACCCTTTCCTCTTCAAGCCCGCTTGGGCCGAAATTGCAGAGCTTCCTTGGGAAGAGAAGCTGACCCATCTCAAGGATCCCGCCTTCAAGGCGCGGATGCTGGCCGAAGAAAGCGTTTATCCCGAAAGCGACACGCCGCTGGTGCTCCGGGCGATCACGGACGGTCATTTCATCCATTTCGAAATGGATGATGACTTTAACTATGAGCCAACCCAGGCGGAAACTGTGCTGGCCCGTGCTGCGGCGGCAGGCGTCACTCCGCATGAATATAGCTATGACATGCTGATGAAGGATGAGGGCAAAGGCTTCATCTATTTCCCGCTGCTGAACTATGCAGATGGCAATCTGAACTTCCTCGAAAGCCTTCAGGAAAGCGATGATACCGTCAACAGCCTGTCTGATGGTGGCGCGCATTGCGGCACGATCTGCGATGCGGCCTCGCCCACCTTCATGCTTCAGCATTGGGTGCGCGATCGCGATGGCAAGCGGATCACCCTCCAAAATGCCGTGAAGCGCCAGTGCCAGGATACGGCAAGGCTCTATGGCCTGAATGATCGCGGCGTCTTGGCCCCCGGCTATCTGGCGGACGTCAATCTGATCGATATGGAGAAGCTGAAGCTCGGTAAGCCCTGGCTCGCCTTTGATCTGCCAGCGGGCGGCAAGCGCTTGCTCCAAAAGGCGGATGGCTATGTGGCGACGATCAAGAATGGCCAAGTGACCTTCCGCAATGGAGAGTGCCAAGGTGTCTATCCCGGCGGCTTGATCCGGGGCCCACAGACCCAGCAATACGCCATCGCAGCGGAGTAAGCGACGATCATGACGGACTTGAACGGGCAGACCTTCGTGCTGTGCCATGGCGCATGGCATGGCGGCTGGTGCTGGCGCGATGTGGCCAATGCACTGCGGGCGCGTGGGGCGGAGGTCTATACGCCGACCATGACCGGCCTTGGCGAACGAGCGCATCTGAAAGAGGCGTGCAAAGGCGTCTCCACCTATATCGATGATGTGTGCGGCGTGATCGCATCCGAACAGCTGACGGACATCATCTTGGTCGGCCATAGCTATGGCGGCATGTGCATCGCGGGCGTTGCGGATCGCATGCCGGATCGCGTCCGCCACTTGGTCTATCTGGACGCGGCCGTGCCCCAAGATGGCCAATCGATGATCACCCAAGGCATCGCCAATCCGCCGGAAGTGAATGAGGCCACCCAAGCCCATCTGGAGAGCAAGCGGGAGGATTGGCTTCCACTGCCCAGCGCTGAGCTGCTCGGCATTGCCGACGCGTCAGAGGAGATTAAGGCCCGCGAATTTGCAGGGATGACGCCCCATCCGATGTCGAGCCTGATCGAGCGGCTCCACTTTGTGAACGGCGGCCCCAAAGCCCCCGCGACCTATATCGTCTGCGACAATCCCCCCATGCCCGGCACCAGCTTCGTTGCCCATTATGAGAAGGCCAAGGCCGGCGACTATGGCCCCCACTGGACCGCGCGCCGGATCGACACCGGCCATATGGCAATGTTCACAGCGCCGGAGGAAACAGTCGCGATGCTGGCGGAAGCGGCTTTGGGTTAGTTGGGTGCGAAAACGGCGGAAATCTGCCGAAGGTAACAGT
>DLOX01000186.1 GCA_002478575.1 Sphingomonadales bacterium UBA7473
CATAGAGAGCATCAAGCTGCGCGTAAGGAATCTCGCCCATCCAGACAATGGGCATCCCAAGAGCGTCCAGTTGGGCGCGATGAGCCTCTGATGCCTTCCCGGTCACGGATACCGACAACGACTTGGGCATTGATTCAGCGCACAGGGGCCAGACCTTCTCCGCCATCCACTTCAAGGCAGTGAAGTTCTGATGGAACTCCACGCTACCTGGGAATAGGAGGAACGGAGCATCTCGGTGAAGCTTCCGTTCGACGCTAGACATCATCAGACGATTGCTGGCCACTGCGCATCGGGACGAGGGCAGACCGAAGGCGCGCTGATAGTGCGCTAGATCTTCTTGCGTGAGGAAGGTGAGTCGACCCGGGAAGTCTCGCAGTAGATCGTTCTCAAATGAGTGGCACCGCTGAAGGTCTCGCCAATGAAATAGCTTACGCAGCCATGAGCGTTCACCTTGCATCGACGATCGAAGCAGGTGCTCGGTGACGTCATGTATGACGAGGTTGACTCGGTGCCATTCCCTACGTTCTATGGCGCCTAAGGCCCAGATCGATTCGGCAACGATCTCGTCAGGCTGTTTCGTATGAATCGCATCGGCAACTGCGGCGCGAAACTTGGCTACCGAGAAGATCCTTGCGAATCGTGGGTCGCGGGTGAAGAGGTTCACCAGCTCCGACAGAGGATTGCGGACAGTATCGCTAGCCACGTCGGTGTAGCTAATGGTCGTCAACTCAGGGGGCAACTCGGGAGCGCCGGCGGCTCGCGTGGACTCGTTGTCCAATGCAACGACGTGCAGTGTGCGGCCTGCTTGCACGCCCTCCCAGATGCGACCAAGCACCGACTGCTTGTAGCCCGAGTTGGGTGGCAGGATCGGTGCACAGGTGATGTGAAGCTGCTTGAATGAAAGCATGTCAGGGGGCCAACCAGTGGTCGAAGTTGAGCTCGTACTGGCAGGCATTTTCCGGCCTGTGACGAACCACTCGTGCCGGGTTGCCAGCCACGACCGCCTAAGCGGGGACGTCCCGCGATACGACTGCTCCTGCGTAAACGACTGCCCCGCGGCCAATGGTCACGCCAGGCATCACCATTGCATTGGCAAAGAGGACCGCATGATCCTCGATGTTCACGGGCGCGCCCTTGAGCCCAAAGTCAGAAGCCAGAATGTCATGTCCCAAGGTGTAGATCCGGCAGCCGTGGGCCATGGACACCGAGTCACCGATGCGAATCTCCATTCGGTTGTCGAGAAAGCACTCCCGATTGATCACCGTGTGCTTGCCGATGCTGAGCCGGCCCTTCGCCGTGAGCCTAAGTGCGCGGTGTACATGCGATGTCGGCGTGACGCTCACGCCGAAGACTCGGAGGAAACTTCGCCTGAACGCGAAGCCTGGCAGCCAACGCAGTAGTCCGTTGAACACGGCTATGAGGGCGTAGATGACTTGGGTACGCATGGCGTTCATCACTGCGGGGGTAATTGCCGACCAAGAAGCGCGGTGGGCAGCAAGCGGACGAAGATCCGGCGACGCTGGCTGGCGTACATCAACAGCAATCGCAATCCTCTAACCACCCGCGTCAGCAGTCGCTTCACGCCGCCATATCGAGTGTCATAGAACACCTTCCGGCCATACTCCATGTGAGACAGCTTGAAATCGGAGTCGGCGCCCGTGCTGACGCTGCCCTTGTGAATCGCCGTTACCTTGCACATCAGATGCACCAGCCCACCCGCTTTCCTGTGGCGGAACATCATCTCGGTCTCTTCGAAGTACAGGAAGATGGCTAGGTTGAATCCCCCCAAACGCTCAAAGGCTAACTTGGAGATTCCGAACAGCGCGCCGCAAACATAGTCGACCTCGCACGTATCTCCGCTATCCGAATACGTTTGGGCCACGGCTAGCGTTGCATAACGTCGGCGCATCCATCGATGCGCATAGAAGAGCTCCATGAGCTCGACACCCAGCGACGGGAATCGACCTGCGGCATACGAGGGACGACCATCCTCTCCGATCAGATTCAGGCCAATGATGGAGCCGTCACCGAACCTGTCATGGCCTTCCTTTAGCAGCCCAAGTGCGTCTCCAGTGAAGACGATATCGGGATTCACAAAAGCCAGGCGATGCCCGACCGCGACTGCCGCGCCGAGATTGCATGCGCATCCAAAACCGACGTTGTCCTGCGGATCCAGGTACCTTACGTTGAGCTGGGCTAGCTGCGCAGGGAAGCTAGAGGTCTTAGCGCCGTTGTCCACGACGATGATCTCGAAATCGTGACCGCTGCAATGACGACGCAGCGACGCGATGCACTGGATAACGTAGTCATCGGTCTTATAGTTCACAATGATGACGGAGTGCATCATTTCGCTGATTCCTCAGCGCGCAACGTTCGCAAGATCCGAGAGGCGTGGACCTCAATGCTGAATTCTCGTCTAACGTAGGACTTTCGTTTTTCAAAGTCGTCGACTGATTGTATTTCGCCCCTGACTACTGCCGTGAGGAACGCAGATAGATCAACGCCATTGTCATCCTTCAATCGATGACCGAGGCGCCAGCCATCGGTTAG
>DLOX01000161.1:0-1257 GCA_002478575.1 Sphingomonadales bacterium UBA7473
CCACGATGCGGGTGAAGTAAGAGCATCTGGGAATGATGGCGTTTCGCCTTCCCGGGGCCATCATGCTGCAATGGGCACGACATCTTATTGTTGCCGTGCTGGCCCTTGCCATGATCATGGCGCTTGCAGGTTGCGATGACGCTCCCGGCGATCCGGAGGCCGATGCGCACCCGCCCAACCCGCTGTTCTACGAAATCGCCTCGGCCGATGGCGCGGTGGAGGGGTGGTTGCTTGGCACCGTCCACGCTCTCCCAAACGGCATAAGATGGCGAACGCCCGCGATCACCAAAGTCGCGGGCGAAGCCGATCTGCTGATCGTCGAAATAGGCAAACTCAAGGGCCGCGACGTAGGGCCCTCGATTTATGTCAACCTCGCGCAGAGCCCCGGCCTTGCCCCGGTCGCCGAGCGCCTGCCCACCGAACTGCGCCCAGCGCTGGACGACTTGATGGAGCGCGGTGAGATGACTGCCGGGGAATTGGCGAACACCGAGACATGGGCCGCCGCCATCGCCCTCGCCCGCGTCAATGCCACCGGCGATCCCGCCAATGGCGTCGACAGCGCATTGATCGAAGAATTCGGCGGTCGGCCCGTGCGCGAGCTTGAAGGCCTGCGCGGCCAGCTTCTGATCTTTGACCGCCTGCCCGAACCCCAGCAGCGCGCCATGCTCACCGCGGTGGTGCGCGAGAGCCAGACCACGGCCGAGGATCCCGAGCGGCTCCAGCGCGCTTGGCTGGCAGGCGATGCAGCGACCATTGAAAAAGCAACACACGAAGGCTTTCTCGCCGATCCCGCCTTGCGCGAAGCGTTGCTGACGGGGCGTAACCGGCGCTGGGTCGCGGCGATCATTCCGGCGCTGGAACAGGCCCCTCGCCCGCTGATTGCCGTGGGTGCTGCGCATCTGGTCGGCCCCGAAGGACTGGTCGCGTTGCTTGAGGCCGAAGGTTACCGCATCCGCCGCCTGCCCTAAAGCGGTTGCAAATCACGCGGTCTGTCTCTAAGGGCCCGCGCTTCGGCGCTTCCGGTCATCCCTGGAGGCGGTTGCGCCGTTGAGACGACATTTCAAACATGCATTCGAAAGGCACGATTATGAGCGAAGCTCTGAACCTGCCGGCCGAAGCGCGCGAACGGGCTGGCAAGGGAGCCTCCCGTGCACTTCGCCGCGATGGTCGGACACCTGCTGTCATTTATGGCGGCAAGGAAGAACCCACCCTGATCCACGTCGAGCAGAAGGAACTGGTGCGTCAGCTGAACACCGG
>DLOX01000161.1:1338-1609 GCA_002478575.1 Sphingomonadales bacterium UBA7473
ACATCGAGATCGGTGGCAAGACCATTCGCACTCTGCCCAAGGATGTGGCGTTCCACCCCGTGAGTGACCGTCCGACCCATGTCGACTTTCTGCGCATGACTGGCGACAGCATGGTCGAAGTGATGGTGCCGGTGGTGTTCACCAACGAAGACGCCTCGCCCGGCCTCAAGAAGGGCGGCGTGCTCAACATCGTGCGCCACGAGCTTGAACTGCTGTGCCCCAATGCCGAGATTCCCGATGAGATCGAAATCGATGTCACCGGCAAGGAAAT
>DLOX01000161.1:1746-6844 GCA_002478575.1 Sphingomonadales bacterium UBA7473
ATCACCGATCGCGATTTCACCATCGCCACGTTGGTTGCACCTTCAGGTCTGAAGAGCAGCGAAGGCGAAGCGGCCGCTTAATCCGCGCCCATCGCCCATCACGGCTTACGCACGCCGGGCTTCGCAAGAAGTCCGGCGTTTCGTTTTGTGTGGGCCGCAGTTAGGAGAGTGCCATGCAGATCTGGGTTGGCCTTGGGAATCCCGGACCGCGCTATGCGCTCCACCGGCACAATGTCGGCTTCATGGCCGTTGACACAATTGCCGCAAGCCATGGCTTTGGCCCGTGGAAAGTGCGATTTCAGGCGCTGGCAAGCGAAGGCCGCATCGGCACCGCAAAAATCCTCCTTTTGAAACCACAGACTTTCATGAATGAAAGTGGGCGAAGCATTGGCGAAGCCATGCGCTTCTTCAAGCTAGAGCCAGACGCGGTCACATGCCTTTATGACGAGCTCGACCTTGATCCGTTCCGCGTCAAAGTGAAGACGGGTGGCGGAGCGGCAGGCCATAATGGTATCCGATCAACCACTGCCCATATCGGCCCAGACTTCCGCCGCGTTCGGCTCGGCATTGGCCATCCGGGGCACAAAGACAAAGTCACGCCTTACGTGCTTGGTCCTTTTGCCAAAGCGGAAATGGACGCTCTTTCGGACATGCTGGGCGCAGTGGCTGCCGAAGCCACTTGGCTTGCAGAAGGCAATGACGCCCGTTTCATGAGCGATGTAGCGCTTCGCCTGAGAAGCGACTAACAAGAAGGGCATGTCCCCTCTCAAGAAGTTATTGGCCCTCATGAGCTTCATTCTGGCAGCTAATCCAATCTCCGCCGCCACTCCTGAACAATATCGAAGCGATGCCCAAGGCATGGTGATGCTCATTCAGGATAATTATGCCTATCCTGAGCGTTTGCCCGAAGGGACCTTCAAGCTAACAGAGCGCTTGAAGGCCGAGATGGAGAGGGTGAACGACGCCGATTCACTGCTCGCCTTTGCGGAACGGGCCTTGTTTCTGCTGGAAGATCATCACGCCATCACAGGCAGTTCCTTCGATGATAGCTGGGGCATTGTGCCAAGCTTCGCCGACCTTTGGATTGAACGTCAGGACGGGGTCTATCGGATCACGGCTGTGAGAGAAGGATCATTTTCCGCCAAAGCGGGCGTAAGGGTTGGAGACACGCTGACCGCCGTCAGCAAGATTGGCATTGATGAAGCAGTGGCTTCCTTCTGGTCAGACCTTGGCCGAACCGGAGCTTTGACTGATCAGGAAGCGAGCTTCGCGGCCCGCATCCTCGCCGCTGGCCGCCGCGATCGATTTCGGGCGCTGACGATTACCACCGCAGACGGCAAGGCAACTGAGCATGCCCTGCCCTCGCTCTATACCGTCCCCTTCAATCCCAACCCGATCACAGCCAGCGAGAAAGACGGCCATCTCACCATCAAGATCAATGATAGCCTAAGCAATGAAGTGACCATTGGCGCGTTCGATCTGGCGATGACGGGGCTGCGGGCGGGCCTGCCCGTGACCATTGATCTCACCAACACACCAGGCGGCGGGAATACTGTTGTGGCGCGGGCGATCATGGGGTGGTTCGTGCTTCAGCCCCGTCTGTATCAGATTCATAGTTCCCCCGGTGAGCAGCGGCGCACTGGCGTGCCTCGTCAATGGATAGAGCAGGTCCTTCCAAGAGGGGCAGGGAAATATCATGCGGGGCCAGTTACGGTCCGCGTCGGGCGCTGGACCGGAAGCATGGGCGAAGGGCTGGCCGTAGGCTTTCATGCGCTTGGCGCTCGTGTCGAAGGCGACAGGATGGGTCAATTGTTAGGCGCGATAGAGGATTTCCGCTTGCCTCACTCCGGGCTTGTCATAAAATTCCCGACGGAAAAGCTATTTGGCGTCGATGGCACGCCGCGTGAAGATTTTAAGCCTCTCCCTATCGAGAAAAGCCATGACTAACCGTCAAAGGCATTGTAGGCGGACGGCAGGTTGATCGCCCATGCAACGCATTCTCATCATTGGCCCCTGCGGCGCGGGCAAATCGACTCTTGCAGCAGAACTAGGCAGTCGTCTCGGACTGCCGGTCTTCCATATGGATCAGCTGAACTGGCGGCCCGGCTGGGTTGAAAGCAGCAAAGATGAAATCAGCACCAAGCTGGCCGAGATCGTTGCCGGTGATCGATGGCTGATCGATGGAAATTATGGCGGGACGCTCGCCCCAAGGTTGGCGCGTGCCGACACGATTCTTTATCTCGATTATCCCATCCGTCTCTGCTTTGCGCGTGTGCTCAAGCGGATCCGGACCTATCGCGGCCGCACCCGACCAGACATGACCGACGGCTGCCCGGAACGCCTTGACCTTGGCTTTCTGATCTATCTTTTGCGCTGGAACAGCGGCCCACGCCCCCGCACAGAGGCTGTGCTTCGCGGCCATGAACAAAAGATCATCCGGTTTCGCAGCCCGCTACAGTTAAAAGACTGGATGGACTTGAACGGCAAATAGGCCCATCTTTTCCGCTGTTTAGGAGGAACCCATGCCAGCACTTGAACGCCGCACCGTCTTGAAATCTGCGCTTGCGGTCGGGACGGCAACGCTCTCTGGAACGGTCCTTGCGCAAGGCAAGTCGCTTGCTGGCAAGTCGGTCCTTATCACCGGCTGTTCCAGCGGGTTTGGCTATTTGGCAGCGCTTCACTTGGCGCGCGAAGGGGCCAAAGTGATTGCCAGCATGCGTAACCTTCCGCGCAAAGAAGCGGACGAGTTGAAGGCGGAAGCCGCCAAGGAAAAGCTCGACGTCACGATCATCGAAATTGATGTGACGTCCGACGATCAAGTGACCAAAGGGGTGGCCGCGGCAGAAAAGGTCGCGGGCGGCGCGCTGGATATCCTGATCAACAATGCAGGCATTGGCTACGCAGGCCCCATTGAGCTTCAGGATATGGAGGCAACCAAGCTCATCTTTGACACCAATGTCTATGGCCCCCACCGCATGGCCCGTGCCGCTTTGCCCGCGATGCGCAAGGCCAAGCGCGGTTTGATCTTCAACATATCATCGCAGCTGGGCCGGGTGATCTTGCCTTCATCAGGCCATTACTCACCGACCAAATTCGCGCTTGAGGCCATGAGCGAAGCCATGGCTTATGAGTTGGTGCCTCACAACATCGAAGTCTGCGTGATTCAGCCGGGAGGCTATCCAACCAAAGTCTGGGTCAATCGTAACCAATTAGCAAAGGAACTTCGGGGCCGTCTGACGGCCGATGGTGCCGCTGCTTACCCCGCCTTTGTTGAGCGGATGGGCACAGACTCAGGCGGAGGACGAAATGCCGACCCCATGGATATTCCGCGTGCCATCGCAGAGATAGCCGCCATGCCCGCCGGAACGCGACCGCTGCGCCGCGCGGTCCATCCGGGAATGAAGCCGCAAGAAGGCATCAACAAAGCGTCAGCAGACGCTCAGATTGCGATGCTGGGCAATTCTCCTCTCGGGCCTTGGGTGAAGGCCGTGCTCGATTAGGGTGAAGTAACCTTCGACAAGCTAAGGGATGGGGTAGGGATCAGCCGAACATCGTCATGCTCTGAGAATAGAGAAGTCACAAGTCCAAATTGGCCAATATCTTGACATTTTGAACATATTATGTTCTAATTTCTAAATGTTCAATTGTCCTTCCTTCCTCCCAAATTTCGTTCTTAGCCGCCTCAGACTCTCTCATGTTGCAGGCGTGTTTGCTGGACGACTTCAAAAGCAGTTTCACTGTAAACTTAGCTTTGGGTTTCCGTTCAATTTCACTGTGAAGTTAGGCTGTTTTCCGCCATTTTTTCAAAAAGCCTGGATCGAGCGATGGCTGAAAACGCACCCGGCATTGGGGCTCGCCAGCATCTCACCCGGTCGCCACGCTGAAAACCAGTCCAAATCGAATTTCACTGTTACCTTCGGCAGATTTCCGCCATTTTTCGGATCCAAGTTCATGATCGCAGGAAAGTCTAGGGCAATCTCGATGGCTTAGCGAGAAAGCGGCATTTTTCTCCCCTTTTTTCATTTGCGGCGTTAAAGGCGCTCATTCACCTCATAGTTAGAGAAGATCAAATGGGTTTCAAATGTGGTATCGTGGGCTTGCCCAATGTGGGAAAGTCGACCCTGTTCAATGCGCTCACTGAAACGGCGGCGGCGCAGGCGGCCAACTATCCTTTCTGCACGATTGAGCCCAATATCGGCAATGTCGCGGTTCCCGACCCGCGCCTTCAGGCGATTGCGAAGATCGGTGGGTCTGCAAAGATCATTGAGACGCAGCTTGGCTTTGTGGACATTGCGGGCCTCGTGCGCGGGGCAAGCAAAGGGGAAGGGCTGGGCAACCAGTTTTTGGCAAATATCCGGGAAGTTGATGCCATCGTCCATGTGCTGCGCTGTTTCGTCGATGACGATATTCAGCATGTCGACAATAAGATTGATCCGATCAGCGATGCGGAGACAGTTGAAACAGAGCTGATGCTGTCTGATCTTGAAAGCCTGGAAAAACGCGTTCCGAACCTTCAAAAGAAGGGTGCCCAAGGCGATAAAGAAGCGAAAGCGGCTGCCGCAGTGTTGGGCCGGGCGTTGGACCTGCTCCGCGAAGGCAAGCCCGCGCGACTGACGGAGATCAGCGACCCCGAAGAGCAGCGCCTGTTTGATCAAGCCCAGCTAATCACATCAAAGCCTGTGCTTTACGTCTGCAATGTCGAAGAAGCGTCCGCTGCCAATGGCAATGAGTTTTCGGCGAAGGTCTTTGAAAAGGCGAAAGCCGAAGGGGCCGAAGCGGTTGTGGTGTCCGCCGCAATTGAAGCTGAAATCTCAACCATGCCGGGGGACGAACGCGAGGTTTTCCTTGAAGACCTAGGCCTCACAGAAACCGGCCTCGCCCGGGTGATCCGGGCGGGATATGAACTGCTCCACCTGATTACCTTCTTCACGGTTGGCCCCAAGGAAGCCCGCGCCTGGACGATCCATGTCGGCGACAAAGCCCCGCAAGCGGCTGGCGCGATCCACACCGATTTCGAAAAAGGCTTCATCCGCGCCGAAACCATGGCCTATGCCGACTATGTCCAGTTCCACGGTGAAGCGGGCGCGCGCGAGGCTGG
>DLOX01000147.1:0-7307 GCA_002478575.1 Sphingomonadales bacterium UBA7473
GGAGGTGCCGCTGGCTCACCAAAGTTATAGATCAAGCTGCCGAGAAGGCTGTGTGACCGATACCGTGTGCTGGCGCTACGGCCAACCGCATCAACCAAATCAACATTTGGGGCGTTGAAGAAGCGATACTTCAGACCAACATCCCAATTGCCTGAGAGCGGTGCACGAATGCCCGCAATCGCTTGCCAAGCAAGGCCTGTGTCTGAATCGTCCAAGAAGCTGGCGAATGTGTTAAGCGCGTAGTCAGCTTTGACACGAGCAACGCCGACGCCGCCGCCAACGAAACCGTTGACACCATCGTCATCGCCAAAATCAAGCATACCGTTGAGCATGAAGCTCAAGGCCGATGTTTTGCCACCGGCGAGTGGGAAATTGCCCGCGGGAACATTGATGAAAGCACCAGTCGCCGAAGGGCGCGCAGGCGTCGTGCCGGAAGAAGTGTAGCTCTTCAGATCAGCTTGCTTGTAACCAACTTCAGCTTCGAGACGGAAGCCACCGAAGTCATAACCGATGATGCCATCGAGATCATAACCGGTGTCATTGTTGGCGTTACCAAGGCCAGCACCCGTGCCATTGGCATTGGTGAAAGCGATATTTGAATCTTCAACGATTGAGGCACCGCCTTCAACACCGATATACCAAGCGTCGTCGCGCGCGAGCGCTGGCGTGGCGATGGCCGTTGAAGCAAGCGCCAGAGTAATGGCTAGCTTCCGCATAAAAATCCCCTTTCTCATTTGTCACTCGGGACAGCGATGATCCACTAACCAATGATCATGACGCGTGCAAGTCAACAAATTCGGGCGACTGTTGCGAATTTGCCTCAGTTTACCCTTGTTTCAGCACCGTCTGAGGAAAATCGGCTCGATTCACGCTGCTATGAGGCCGTGGGTGCGCAAAGTTGTCAACAAGGAAGCGATTGCGACTCGCGCCTCAGCATCAATGGTCGTTCCGCCTGAAGGGGCATTTATCCCCGGTTGCCGTATCGTGAGCAGCTGGTCTCCCCCCAGCATGAGGCGTTGTCCAGTGATGATTCCCTTTGACCAATTGTTTCCATCGAACCGCCAGATCATTGAATCTGCAAGGCTCCAGCAGATCATCCCCTCAAAAGGTTCGGCAAAGCGCCACCCTTGGTTG
Source organism: Sphingomonadales bacterium UBA7473 (assembly GCA_002478575.1). Taxonomy (GTDB): domain Bacteria; phylum Pseudomonadota; class Alphaproteobacteria; order Sphingomonadales; family Sphingomonadaceae; genus Aquisediminimonas. The sequence goes on from DLOX01000147.1 coordinate 1,135, forward strand.
GTCCAGCAGGCCAGATGTGCAGCTTTGCCCGCCCACGTGCCGGATGGCGATGCTCCGACGATCCAGCATTGGCCGGTTTGCGGATTGGTGGGGATGGCAGCTGGCGCATGTGCGACGATCACTGGTTGGACCAGATAGTCGAGCTGCATGAGTGCCTCATTGTGCCACACTTCCTTCTGCGCCTGGCCCGCAATCAGGAATGGCAAGGCGAGGCGATGGCTAAAATTGGTCATGACGAAGGGGTCCTACAGGGAGAGAGTGAGAGAGGCGGGCTTTGAAAGCCCATGTGTGCCTTGCTGTTTGACGGTAACGGTCATCGAGGTGGCACCATTTGCGAGATCATTGGCGCGGGAAGCAGCGTCATAGATCCAGGCTGGCGCCGACAAGTCGAATTGGCGCATCTGGCCATTCGAAAGCTGGAGCGTAACGGAGTAGTGCTCCGTCTCTTCAGCCAAGGGCGCATCAATGCCATCGGACCAAGCCCAGCCCAATCGACTTCGGCGGACCCAAGCAAAGCTGATGTCATTGCCAATCGAGATTGCCCTCAAGTGAGCAGGCGATGGAGGCAGCAAAGCCCGTCGTTCGTCAATTGCGGTTGCCAATTGAGCTTGCGGGTCGCCCTGGCCATGTGCGGCCACTGTTATGGCGGCACCCTCATGCGCTGGCTCAAGCGATTGCAAACTCTCGCTGGAAAGCAGAATGAAACGATCACCGGTCGCATGGGTTGACCCTGCCCATTCGGTTCCCCGACGACCGCGGAGCAATCCCGATAGTTTCCAGTCGCGTTGGCCCATTCTCTCGGCGCGTTGGAACTGGATGAGCTCATCGCCCATAACCGCAAGATTCTGCCCTGCTATCAGGCCGTCGCGAGTCGTTGTGGCCAATGCCATACCGCTGTTTAAAAGCCGGATGTCGACAACCGAACGCTCATCAAATCCATGGCCGGTAAAGGGCGCAAGAGCGTTGAGGCTTTCGCCCATTGCCGCCGGGGCTGCAGTGTTTCCGACTTCGTCAAAGCTGACCCCTCCATCGAGGCTCTGAAGCAACGCCGCGGAGCGCCAACCACGCTCGGTGCCCGCAGTCACGACATAGAGCGTCGATTGGGTGGCGAGGCCAGCACCTAACCATGGCAAATCAAGCAATGCGATTCGCGTTTCACCGATGAGAAGATCGGGCTGCTTGCTGACCCGTCCAGGCTCAGACGGTTGGTTGGACACATCGAGCTGTTCGGGCCGGATCAGATCAAGTGTCAGCCGCATGGCTTCCCAACGCCAATTGGAAATGATCCAATCGCCCATGTCCTCGGGCAGGCTGATCCTTTGGCCGGTTGATAAAGAAAGCCAGCGCCAAGGGAGATTGATGCTGGCATTGCTTCGGCGCGTCACGGCCAATTGCGCTTGTCGTTCGACCAGCTGACGCGCCTGTCCGGCTGTCAGGGTGGCTGCCAGTTCAAAGCCACGCGAAGTCCCGCCAAGGTCTGGACGGAGCGCCGTTTGTGCGCCTTCCAGATAATCCCGGTCAGGATCATAATAAGACAAGCTTGTCCGGCTGGGCAGATCGGCCAGAGGCGTTCGCGCCATGGCAAATCGTTCTGCCTCAGCGCCAATTGTCGACGCACCAAGTTCAGCAAGCGGCACCATCGGGCCAGCAACAGCGGCGGATCGAAAGCGCAAAGGCTCTCCATCTTGCACCGAAAAGGGTATGACATCGGCAAGCGATTGCAGGATGGCCCGGGCCGAGCTGCCCGTCGCGACGAAACCATCGACGGTATCAGGCGCCTCAGCGACTGATCCGGGCGCCAAATCGGCAATGATCCGTTCGATGGGCACAGCGCCTTGATCCGCAATTACCTCGAAACTGAGCGAAGGAATGCGATTGCCATAGTCAGCCAATTCAAAGTCTTCGAAGACCACATAGGAAAGCCCGCGATAGGCTGGGCAGCCATTGATGCCTTCTGCGGATGCGATCAAAGGATCAGCAGTTTGATCGGCCGCGCCGGTATAGACTCGCATCGTCGCAGCGGTTTTGAAATCGCCGACCGCGCCCCGCAGCAAGCGTCCGTCGGCCCAAATGCGGCCGATAGAGTGAATTGGTCTGGCCGACAAAGCCACGGCGAAATTGGCCGAATAGCTGTAAACGGTCTGCTTCGGCCTTCCTTTGCCGCCCGAAACCTTGCGCTTGCTTTCGATCAGATCGGTCGCCCAGATCACGGTCCCTGATGTCCGCGTGCGCCCAAAGAGACGAGGAACGGAATTGCCGTAGCTGGAGGTTTGAACCGCCAGCTCATTGAGGCGCGGGCCTTGTCTGGCTTTGGGTGCGAACAGTCGATTGTCTACCTGTTGCCCTAGCACTGCGCCGATCGCACCGCCAATTGGGCCGCCAAGGGCAGACCCAATGGCAGTGAGGATGAGAGTTGCCATAATCTATGCCTTTCAGAACCAAGCGCCAAGGGCAGGCCAGCTGGGATCGCCCGGCGTTTCGACCACACGGCGCAGCTTGGCATCGGCATGGATCAGGCTAGACCCGGTCCAGAGCCCAAGATGGAAGGTCAGGGGCGAGGGCGAGAGCAGAAGTGCATCGCCCATTCCTGCTTTTCCGGTTCGGCGCATGAGTAAGCGGTTGAGTTCCTTCACCCACAAGTCGGAGCGGCTGGTGCGCAGCGGATAATGCGCGGCTATTTCGCGCTCCTTCTCGAAGAGCAACGCAATCATCCCAACGCAGTCCAAGCCTTGGTGCGTCCGGCCGTCAATACGAAAGGGTGTACCGATAAGCGCTCGAGCCGCTGCCAAACGCGCCTTAACTGGCATAGCGCGTCAACAGATCATTGCCCGGTAAATGCGGCTCGCCTCTGAAATTGGCGGCATTGTTGAAGCGGGTATGGCAAGTCACAAAACGCCGGTCGCAGCCCTCAGTGATTTCTGCTCGGTCGCCGGTCGTCGGAGGAAAATGCGGAGGTTCGGAGAGACCAATCACAGCCCCTTGCGCGGACAAGATTGTGCCGCTTAGCCCCGCATTGGGACCATCCAACCATCGCAACTGGCCAAAGATGAAATCATCGCCGGGAACCGCGCTCGCCAAAGTCAATTGATGGCCGACACTGCTCACGATCGAAACAATTCGCTTTCTTGCCGCCATAGGAACAGCACATCTTTTGTCGCCCAGCGAGGCGCGGCAATCGGGCGTTGTGGCTTCAATGATAGGCAGATCAAGTGACGTCGAAGGGCCAAGCAGCTCCACTTCGAACCGATCATCCTTCATGCGAATGGCGCCAAGGACTCCCTGCATCAGGGGAAGGATCGGTGCATTGGGATCGGTCCAGTCTGCCACAAAAAGCTTCAGTTTCGCCCCATCCCAGCGCCCGGCCATGATATCCGCCGAAGAAATGGCCGATGACGTCAAGGCTCCTGCCAGATCAACCGCGCTGGATTCAAAATCGCTACTACGCTCCAGTGCGGAAGGCACCATTCCGGGCGCGGCGTCATAGTGCAGCCCATCAATCAGCAGCGCCCGATCATGGCTGGTCAGCCCCAATGTGACGCCATCGCGTCGCGCCAGTCGCCAGCAAAAGGCTATCGTGGTGAGTTCAGATTGAAGCCAATCGACCATTGCTCAACCCTCCCGCACTTCGATCAGAGGAACGGAAGGGACAAGGCCGGCCGCAAAGGTGGATGAATCAATGTCAAGACTATCCTCAGCAAAGCGGACAGGCACATCGAACAGAAATCCGGCGGAGATTGGCTTTCCTGGCGCGGGCGCCGCAGTGAAGCGGATGGTGCTGCCATCCAAAGTCCAGCCGCTGGCTTGAGAAACGCCATCGACAGCAACCAAGACACTCCCAGCGACTGGACGCGAGATCAGCCGCACTTCGGCTTCAGCGCCTGATCCATAGGTTTTCATCAGGTGGAAAGCCGTGTTGAGCCCATCGCCCGTGCCAATCCGCTGATCATTTGCCGTTGGTACCTCGCCGTCGTCCCGCGAACTGTGATCCAGGGGGTCACGAAAGCGAAAGGCTTTGGCGGGCCCTCGACGGGCGCGGAAGAAGGCCAGCAAGCTGCGCAAGTCCGCTTCAGATCGTAGCCCCGTCCCGACGTCATAGCTAAGCCTTGCGGACGCCCAATTGGCGTTGCGCTGCTCATGGCCCGATGCGGTCGTCACAATGGCCGTCGAAAAGGCAGGCGTAATCCGTGCCTCTTTTCCCAAGGCGAGCGGGAAAAGCACATCATCAAAGGGATTCATATCAGTCTCTCCAAGCGGTGGAAGCGCGACGAACCCATCGCGCATCACTTGGGGAAGCGCCCAAATGAAGCGATGCGGCACGCCGCGTTTGGTGGCGCGGCTCGCTGCGTCATCAATCAAGCGCCATTGCGGATGGTCTTCCGGGTTCAAAACGAAGCCCGCGAGATAATGTTGCTCGGCGATTGGGTATCCCAGCCGCTCGGTCGCGGCCTCAACCCCCTGGATCGATGCGCCGACATTGCCTGCCGTCACCCAGTCATAATCCTCCAGCTGCAACACATCAAAGGCAGGTGAGGCCCAGCCCAGCGGCACATTGGCGCGTTTTAGGTCAGGCGCAGCCTCATCCAGCACGGTCGGCAAGAAAATCAGGATCAGGCTTTCGCAGCCTGGATGGTCTTGCCGCACCGAAGCCACCAAAGCCGCCGTGGATGCCGCAAGCAAAGCGCCCGCTGATTCCAGCAAAGCCTTTTGCGATGAAGTCAAATTGGTCGAGCGAACTGTTGGGATCGAAACCGGATTGCCGCCAAAGGCAGTCTTTGCGGCGTTATCATAAAGGCAGGGCCGCCCATCCGGCAGGATCCACCACCAAGGCTCTCCCACCTGAAAGCGCGGCGCGTGCCCGGCGGTTACTGCGATCTGCACAAAGGCGCGGGCAACGCTTTGGAGATAGGCCATGGCCCCCGCATGGGCAGGCGACAGCAAAGTCGATGGCGGCACCCAACCGGTGAGCGCAGGATCGCCATTTTCGGCGCGTTGCTTCCAATCATCCCAGCAATGGGCATTGAACAATTCATAGCTGAGCGAAATGATCAGACTGTAACCCAGCGCCTTGGCGCGGTTTGCGAAATCCGCGTGCCACTTAGCACATGGGGTGTTGAGTGCTCCGCCTGCGCTGCTGACGTAAAACTCGTTTCCTAGAGCTGCGAGCCGGAAATAATGGCTCATCCCCACATAGTGGAGGATCGAGCCGCGATAGCCCAGCCGGTGCGCCTGATGGAGCAAGCGTTCCGGCGTCAGGTTATAATTATCATCATAGCCATTGGCGATTTCCAGATCATGGGGTGGGACAATGACATCGCCGATCGCAAGCACCGAGCCAGAGCCCGTGCAGCGGATTGCGCTCAGTTCTGCCCAAGCTTCAATCGGGGCAACGAGTGGCGCACCGACTTTTTGATATCCCGGAGGCACAAGCGAGATGAAAACGCGGTCAATGTCCCCCGCCCAGACAGGATCGGATTCTGCAGGCAGCAGAAAGCCACCCTCCAGGGCCGAGAAATTGAGCGTAATGAGAGCGTCTGTCGCGGAGCCTTGGGCATAGTTCCACAGACGCACAAACCAGCTCTTGGGATTGCCTGCCGCATCTCGTCCTTCGATGGTCAGGGTCGGACCATTGATGCCATCCATCGGGATTAGGCCCGATGATTGCCATCGGAAAGACAAGGTGCAGTTCTGAAAATCCCGCGCCGTTTCATAGGCGAGCAAGGGATGATCAAATCTATCCTCCGCGTCCCAGATCAGCCCTGCCAAATCGTCGCTGCGATAGAAAACAGCATCAACGCGCAAGGCATCATGGGCCGTCGTCACGACGCTTGCCATCATCGGACGCGGGAAATTGACCGTCCAATAGCGGGGATCAAAGCGGGTGAGCACGCCTTGGGTTTGGGCGTCTTCGTGCTTCGCGAGCCAATAAGCCATGCTTAGCCCTCCCTTTGCAGTTGCTGACGAATGGCGCGTGCGACTTGCCGCGATGATCGGGCCAGCATGTCAGGCGCGCTGTTGGCGGGGGCATTGATGGTGATCGCGATCCGCATATCGCGAGCCTGGGCAGCGGCGCTGACTGGAGCAACGCTTCCGCTCGACGTTGGCACAAAAACCTCCGGCCCACGTTCGCCGACCAAGAAGGCCCTGCCTGGTGAAACAGGTCCGCCAGTGGCTCG
>DLOX01000147.1:7367-12866 GCA_002478575.1 Sphingomonadales bacterium UBA7473
GCTCGTCCGGGAAGGCCAAGGATCGAACCAAGCGCCGTCAACAGGCCACCATGGCCGTTTTGGTTGCCGCCGCCCAAGATGGAGCCGATCCCGGCCCGGATCGCTGACGAGGCAATTTCGGCCATCACCGACAAAGCCACGCGCTTGAGATCTTCAAAGCCAAGCTTGCCGGTGCGAATGGCCCGGACAAGCGTTGATTCAAGCATTGCACCTGCCCGCTCAACGCCTGCGCCAAAGCCGCCTTCCAGCGTCCCGCGCATGTCCGCCACATCACGGGCAAAGCCCTGCGTATCGGCGCGCACGGCAATGACAAGCCGTTCAATTTCTTCATCCATCGGGAAAATGCTCCTGCATTTGTTGAAGGGCGGCGGATGTTACGGGTTGGTCTCTGGTTTCCCGCGTCAAGGCACCCATCAGTGCCGCCAGCTCTTCAGGCGTTGCCGCCCAAAACTCCGCAGGACGCCAACCCAGCACCACGCCCGCCAACCCAGAAAGCCGCGCGGCTGAGGCCGAGAAGCTCATCGCCCTTTCAAGATCTGCCCAAGCAGCATCCGAAGCGCTGGTGTGGCAGCGGCCAACCCTGCATCCATGATCGCTTGGCCGAAATCAGACCGCAGAATGCCATCGCGATTGTCTAGGCAGTGCCAGAACAGGCCTGTCATTTCGGCAAGGGTGAGTTCCCCTTCCGCTGCTCGTTCAACAAGCGCGAACAGCGAACCTAGCTCCTCTTCTGCTGCGACCAAAGCCGTGAAGCTGGGGCGGAGCTTATGCCCTGCCACTATCGCTTCACCGCGAAGCGCGTTTGCCGTCATAGCGACACCACTTGGCCAGAGCTTTCGAGGCTCAGCGTATAAGTGCGCTCTGCGTTGAAATCGCCGGCATAGTCCAAGCGACTGACGAGGAAGCGCCCGCGCAGGCGTTCACCGCTTTCAAAGCTCAGCTCATAATCGTCGATCACGCCCGAAAGCGCGTTGGTTTTGACCCGCGTTTCGGCGACAGAGCCGGTAAACACGCCCGCGCCGGAGACCGACACGGACCGAATCCCGGCACCAGACAGCAATTCGCGCCATCCGCCGGAACCTTTGTTGGTGATGACGACAGGATCACCATTGATTGAAAGCTGGGTCGTGCGGAGGCCAGCGAGTGTGGTGTAAACAGGCACAGGCGCGCCATCGCCAACCTTCAAGAGGAAGGCGGAGCCTTTTTCGGCAGGCATTTTGGTTTCTCCTTTTTTTGATTGGGAATTAGGCAGCCAACAACCGCACCCGATGCTCAACCAATCCCGCCCAAGGGCCATCGGCATCGCGCGCAATGAGCGATCGGATGAAGATACAGTTCACAATCTGCCATCCGGGGATGGTCGAAGGCAAAGCGGCCATGGCTTCGGTCATCGCGCCCATGAAGGCATGGGTGCGATCTGCCACTTGGCCATCGTCCCAAAGGGTCAGGGCCAGCCGCACATCGCGACCAAGCTCGGTCTTGGTGCTCCAATCGGTCACGAGACCGTCAGAAAGGGCGATATAGGGAAAGGCTTGCCGCTCTGGCACACCATCATAGACCATGACGCCAGCAGCATTGAGCGCCGGATGGGCTTCAAGGGCCGCAACCACGGCAGTATGAAGCGCGGTTAGCGGGTTGCTCATCGCGCAATGTCGCGGACGGCAGGGTCCGTGACGGCGCGAGATTTCAGGTCTTTGCCTTCCAACGCGATGCCTTGATCGGTGGCCGTCATGGTGACGCCTGCGGGCTTGTCAGGCTTGGCCAAAATCCGCTCAATCTCTCGCTTGGCGAGTTTCAGGGCGGCGCGTTTTGCCTTGGCGAACAGCTTGTCAAATTTCATCATCGGATCTCCTCAGTTGTCAAAATCATATGGGCAGGCTGCTTCGGGTCACTGATGACGGAGCGGACCTGCAGAAATTTGCCGCGCCACACGAGGCGGGAATGGATGCCAACGCCTTCGCGCTTGCGCATCGTGACTTGCCAGCGGGGAAGTGCTGACCGGCTTTGGCCGACGACGGCGTCAGCGGGCATCATCGGCATGACGCCAATCCAGATCGCGCCGTCATAGAGCCAACGGCCCGTTCGCCCGCCGGATGCGCTGCGATCAGGCGCACGCCGTTCGAGAGTCGCCCGCTCGCGCAAGGCTCCTGAAAATTCTGTCATTTTAGGGGTTCCTTTTCGGGGAAGCTAGCTCAGCCGCAACCGACGCCAAGGCAGCCAGAAGGCAGCAACAATCGCCGGAGGCCCCGCATCTGTGGGATCATCGCGGACGGTGTGTAAATGTGCGGCAAGGCGGATCACGCCCATCCGCAGCGTTTCGGGCAAACTCGCCCAGTCGTGGGCAAGGCCAGCACGAAACTCGACATCGATTTGTCGTGCGTCAGTCGCTTGTGCCATTCGAACCCAGCCTTCGCCCATCGTATCAATGTCGATGGCATAGGCATCGGGCAAAAGGGCTATGGGCGGTTGCGCAAACCGTATCGCTTGGACCTGAAGGATGGAGCGAACGGGGCTCGCCTGCAGCCTTTGCCATGCGGACGATACAGGCATGCGATCGACCGCACGACGTTCAAGGAACATCTGCCGGGTGAAGGCCTCGCCCTGCTCAATGGACGTCGCGATCAATCCGCCCAGCAGATTATCCTCTTCATCCTGTTCGATGCGCAAATGCGCTTTCAACTCCGCGACAGCCTCCGTAAGGCTGGTCAAGGGATCAATGCGGATCATTTCGCTCTCCCTCTATGGCGCGACATAATAGCCGGCCGTCATCCGCCAGATGACATTGGGCGTGGCTGGGGCGACAATGGTGACGGCGGTGTTCTGCGCGGAAGCTGCCAAGGGATGGCCAAATTCCTCTCGCATCCGATCCAGCGCACCTTGCGCCAAGGCTTCGGCGCCAAAGCTATAGGCAAGCGCCCCGGGAAGGTTGGTGGTTGCGATGGAGATGGGCGCTGCTGCGGGCGTCAAAGTTGCTGCCGCAAAGCGATTGATCGAAAGCGAAGTCAGATATTGCCGCAGCGCTGATCCCGGGGCGGGAAGCGTCAGGGTTGCCGCTGCACCCACCGACCCAAGCGTTGTTGCAATGAGTGGCGTCACGACGCCAATCAGACTCGAATCCAATTGTGCGCTGTTTGCAGTAAGGACCGCTGTGGCTGCTCCGCTTGTATAAAAGCTGCATCGCGCACGAACAAAGCGGAAGCCAGCGATGCTTCCCGTCCAACTTCCCTGTCCGCCGTTGCCGACACTGGGTTGGTGAGCGATATTCGCATTGTTGAGCTGACGAAGCGGCACAAATTGCCAATTTGATCCATCGACACTCGCTTCGACAACAAATTGGGCATTGTAAGTGCCACGCAAGTCAAGGATCACGGAGGCACAGCCGTCTGCTGGCATTTCGATGAGGCTGTTGGAAGCACCCAATTGGCCACTGACCATCAGGGTCTCACGCGGATGCAATGTGCCGCCGCTTAAATCTCGGGATAATTTGGCCATTAATAGGCACTCCATTGCAAGAGGATGGGGCCAGACATGGGCGCACTGCAGGCTAATGTGACGCGAAGGCTTCCGCTTTCGGCAAGCGCTGCAAGGCTTGCGATGTCGAGCAGTTCGGGGTCATTCTCATCGGTTTCAGGGGTTGGTTTCGGCGCAACAAAGACGGTCATTCCGGGAGCAACTCCCGGGGCGGCGTGGCTCGATTGATGTTCCCACACACCGTCACCTTGCGGCAGATTAAGGGTGATCTCTCCCGTTAGCGGCGCTGGACCTGGAGCGCCCGGCACGCCCGGCGGACCGGGCGGGCCTTGTGCGCCGGAGGCTCCAGCTGGGCCGACCGGGCCAGCAAGACCAGGTGGACCAGGCGGACCAACCACCGCCGCCGTTGTTGAGGGCGCAAGCGGCGCAAGCGCAGAAGGCAGCATTCCGCCTTCTGGCCCACGCCAACGCGTCACCAGCGTCGGCATTGGCTGACGCCACATGAGATTTAACGTCATGCCGACACCGCTTCACGCAGCCGGATTGCGACTGGCTCCGTGATGATCACGCCACCCGCGACGGTCAGCCGCGCGTCGGCCACATAAGCCCCCGGTTTAAGCGCAGCGGACTGCGTGGCGGAAATAGTGAGCGTCCAACCCGCAGGATCGACGCTTGTCGCCGCTCGGCTGCTGATCGTGAAGCTCGAAGCGACTGGTGCAGAGGCGGGTGCCATGGTACGGCCTGCCGGAACCGCTTTCATATTGGCACTGATCGCAGTGACTGTGCCCGGATCGCCTTCGAGGGCGTCCAAGGCAAGCAGGATCGTTTCACCCCGCTGGAAAGAGAAGGGAGTCATGGATGTAGCTTTCTTTTTTTGGGGTTACTTCTGCCGTCTCCCCGGACTTGATCCGGGGTCCATGCCTCGATTTCCAGAAAGCAAGCAGCACTGAGCACTGAGGCATGGATTCCGGGTCAAGCCCGGAATGACGGAAATTGTTAAGCCGTTGAAATCAGACCCTAGCTCACAGCAATTTTCAGCACCTTGATCGCTTCCGAATTGATCAAGCCGCCGCCTACACGGCGTGTCGCGTAGAAGTTCACATAGGGCTTATTGGTGAAGGGATCGCGCAGAATGGAGGTTTCCTGACGTTCTGCGATCAGATAGCCCGCTTTGAAATTGCCAAACGCAATAGGGAGCGTATTGGCCGCGACGTCCGGCATATCTTCGCTTTCGATCACAGGGAAGCCAAGCAAGCTATCGGGCTGTCCCGCCATCAGGCCCGCTTGCCAGATATAGGCACCCTGATTGTCCTTAAACTTGCGGAGGCGGCCCAAAGTGGTCGCGTTCATCACCCAAACGGCGCCTTGCCGATATGGTGCGCGAACCGCGTGCACGAGATCGAACAAGCGGTCTTGGGGGTTGGTGCCAAAATCAGCAGCAACGCCGCTCGCCAAATGTTGGATCGTGCCAAAGGCGCGGTTCTGGTCTTGCTGTGCCGTGGTGGGGTAAGTCAGGAAGCCTTTGGGCTTGTTCACACCGTCCCCGCTCACAAAAGCTGTGCCTTCGGCCTTGGCAAATTCGGTTGCGATTTCCTGAGCAAGCCAGCCTTCAACGTCAAATTGCGCATCATCAAGCATGGCTTGGGTCGCTGCGGGTTGCGCATAAAGCTCCCCAAAGCTTGGGATGACTTCTTCAAACACAGGTGTGTTGGTGACGGGGCGAGCGGCGATTTCAGACGCCCAGCCTGATTGAATGCCATTGCGGGTAATGAGCTTGCGATATCCAGCCGATCCAACGCGCACGACATTGGCAATGGCGCGGATGGGCGATGCCATTTTGAGCAAGGCGTCAATCTGCCCGTCAATTTCGCGAGGGACGGCAAATCCACCGTCAGCGGCAACGGCGCCAGTAAAGCTCTTCAGCTCAACTTCGCGGCCTTGGCGGATATAGCCATCGACAAAGGCAGAGCTGGCGGCGGGCTTTGCGCCAGCCATCAGGGGGCGGGCGATGGGGGGCTGGCTGATGGG
>DLOX01000092.1 GCA_002478575.1 Sphingomonadales bacterium UBA7473
TCCTCATCTGAACAAAAAAAGGCCCCGGCAGCATCGCTACCGGGGCCCTTTTTGTGGCCCGTGGCCGCTCGCTTTAGAATTTAACGCGGGCAGTTACACCATAGGTCCGTGGCTCTTGAACATAGGAACCGCGAGACACGCCAATGCCGCCTGCGTTCACTGGACCCGGCAATGTGCCAACACCGCGGAGAGGCGTGCTGAAGGTCACATTCTTGGTGCGCACATCAAAGATGTTGTTGCCCCAGAACTCGATGGACCAGCTGTCATCTGCATCGCCAATCGACGTCCGCAGATTGACCTTCACATTGCCATCCTGAATGCCGCCTGGGATCAAGATGGCATTGTTGGTGCCGCCAAGCACGCTGCGATTGCCGGTGCCTGCAGCCACTGGCAGCAGAGCTTGAGTTGAAACCCGACGATCAGATTCAAGGCGAGCATTGCCGTTCAAGCCAAACTTCAGGCTATCGCTAATCGGTGTTGACCAATCAAAGCCTGCTACCACATTCCATTTGGACGAGTTGGTGAGGGAGTTGCCGCACAACAAGCTAACCGTTGCATTTAACACCCCGCCATCGCAATCATTGGGATATTTGGCGTCGGAATAAGTGACCGACATGTTTACACCAAAATTGCGAACCGGACGAAACGAAGTTTCAAGTTCAAAACCAGTGGCTTGGGCTTTTGGCACATTGAAGGTTTGGAACTGCACGCCCGTGAATTCCAGCACTTGGAAGTTGCTCAGCTTTTGACGGAACAGCGCAAGATTTGCCGTTGCCTTATTGTCGAGGAACTTGGTTTTGATGCCAGCTTCCCAAGCATTCACTTCTTCGGACAGGAAGGATGGGTTTCCGCCCGCTGCCGCAGCCGTTGGATCAAGGTTAAAGCCCCCCGATTTATAGCCGTGGCTGTAGCTGATGTAGGTGTTGATTCCGTCTACAGGCTCCCACAGCAGCTTGCCGGTGTAGCTCAATTCATTGTCCTTAAAGACGCGATTAAACTCAGCCGGCGCGCCAACAAAGGCATTGACCGGCGTTGCAAAGGGGAAGCAGGTCAAAGCCCGTGCGAGCGGGATGAGGCCAGCCAACGGCGTTGTGGACAAAGCCGGTGTCCGAGCCACGATTGACGCGCAAGCGTCATTGCGAGCGCTGATCTGGTCAAACAAACCCGCTTTGCGATCACTTGAATAGCGCAGGCCAAAGTTGGCCTTGAAGCTATCGCTTAGGTGGATCGTGTTGTTGGTGAAGATAGACCAGTTCCGCGCCGACTGGCGGAAGTTATTGTTTGCAAAAGCACCTGTAGAGCTGACGCCGCCCGCGAAAACGTTGCGCGCTGGATTGACGCCCGGTGCCCCCACCGACGACAGAGCCGCACTAATATAGGCTTGGTGATCTGGCCCTATGGTCAATGAGCCAAGTTCATTGATCTTCTCTTTAAGATAATAAGCACCGACAAGGAAATCGACCTTGTCATCCATGAAGCTTCCCGCAAGGCGGACTTCTTGGCTGAAGGTTTTGATGCTGCTGAAGGATTCGCGTGAATCCGCAGTCGCAGAGGTTGTGCCGATTGACGTCGAAAAGACGTTCAGGCCCACAAAATCGGTTTCCTGGCGGCTTTTGGAAAGCACATCGCGATATCCCGTGATCGCGGTCAGTTTCGCGCCGCCCAGATCATATTCAATCTGCCCAGACAAGCCCCATTGACGTTGAGAATCGGTCAGCTCAGCGGTGTTGCTGCTGCGATAGCTTTCAAGCACTGCTGGACCAGAAACGGTAACGCCGCCGTTCGCTGGCAAGCCATTGGCCGCATAAAGGCCGAAAGCTGTGTAGGATGAATCCAGTGCAATCAAAGCATCGCAGCATTTTTCATTATACTTCGCATAATCACCAATGATCCGAATGCTGAGATCCGCATTGGGTTCGAACAGCAGTTGCCCGCGCAGGACATAGCGGTTGCGGGTATTGCTTTCGCCGCCCGCAGCGTTGCGGATGAAGCCATCCCGATCGCGCCAAGCGCCAGACAAGCGGAAAGCCACACCGTCGCTGATCGGGCCAGAAACGCCAGCTTGAATGTTCATGAGGTCATAATTGCCGTAAGTCGCGTTGGCATAGCCTTCGAACTCAGTAAGGTTTGGCTTGGCAGTCTTGATGTTCAACGCACCAGCCGATGTGTTGCGGCCAAAAAGCGTGCCTTGTGGACCGCGCAACAGTTCAATTTGTTCAACGTCCAGCAAATCGCCCATCGCGACGCCGGGGCGGCTCAAATAGACACCGTCGAGGAAGATGCCGACCGCGGATTCAAGACCTGTGTTGTTGCCTGTCGTACCAACGCCGCGAACGCGAAGGGTGGAGCCCCCCGATTCCGTTTGCGTGCTGTTGGAATTGAAGCTTGCTGAAATGGCTTCAAAACTGCGCACGTCGCGAACGCCTGCCTTTTCGAGGGTTTCGCCAGTGTAAGCAGACACAGCGATTGGAACATCTTGCAGATTTTCCGCCCGCAGAGTGGCGGTCACAATGATCTCATCACCTTCTGGCGCTGAATCATCGGCTTGCGGTGTGTCTTGTGCCAATGTGGGTGTAGCCAGCCCAACGGCCAATGCCATTGATGCTGCACCTGCAAGGCGCACGAGTGACGTAGAGATACGCATGGTCATCTATCCTCCTATCCAAAATGATCGGTTTTTCCCGATTCATATGATAGGCGTGATCATGCAGCAGGCTGCTGTCAAGAAAATATGGCGCAGAAAAGCTTAGTTTGTTGCGAACTGTGGCCCATTTACCAACATATTAGTTCAACGCCTTGGACATCAAGCGGCTTTTGTCGCTACGGCATTCGAACCTTTCAAGCCCTCTTCAATTTGATCACGCAATTGATTGTGAAGCGGCTGGCTGCCCAACACTCGATTGCGGCCCAAGGCCTTTGCAGCATAGAGTCTCTTGTCTGCGCGTTTGAAGGCGAGCCCTACTGGGTCGGCCGCAAGATGCGCGCTGATCCCAATGCTCACGGTAAGCTTCATCTTTACGCCATTGGCCTGAAAGCCTTCGCGTTCCATAGTCCGCCTAATCTGTTCGGCCATCGTTGCTGCACTCAGCTCATCTGTGTGGGGCAAGAATACGCCAAATTCTTCACCCCCAAGTCGACCAGTGAGCCCGCTTGATCCAACCACCATTTGCACCGATCGAGCCAACTGCATCAACGCCTTGTCACCCGTATAGTGCCCGTGATTGTCATTGATCATTTTGAAATGATCGGCATCAATGATCAGCAATTGACCATCTGCGCGAAATGCGCGCATTTCATCAATGAAGGATGTGCGATTGAGGGCTCCCGTCAATCCATCATGGCGGACAAGGAAGCGCACTCGTTCGACTTCATCGTGGAAAATCTTTGCCCGAACATCGATGAGGTTAAGGACAGCCACCCCCACAATGACGGCACATAATGTCGCCGCGGCCAAAGGGGTGACCGGGAATTCCCCGGCTGGTGTCGGAAACGTGACCTTGAAGACTTCAAATAGGGAGATGATGCAGATCAGGCAGATTGCAAAGATGCTGCCGACCAGCCGGAGCTGGTCGCTGTTATTGCCTTTGCTGATTGTCTTGAACGTCATTCGAACCTCTTGAATCCCGCACTTAGGTCAAGAAGATTCAGAAGCTCCAAACATCTATCGATAACAGAGACTTAACGTCAGTAATTTGTTGTAACTTCATCCAAATTTGATGGGCAGCCCATCCTTAGGCTGAGGGATGGGCCAAGCCTGCCATTCGGGTTCATAACCATCGGCAATGTCCACCTGCACCTGCGTCAACAGATGGTGGATGAACAGCTTTATCTGCATATAGGCAAAGTGCAGGCCAAGGCACATATGCGCGCCNNGATGGGCCAAGCCTGCCATTCGGCCCCGCTGCCAGTCGGCAAAACAATGTCGCCGTTCCGGAGCATGTGCCACATCAGCATCTTGATTTGCATATAGGCAAAGTGAAGACCAAGGCACATATGTGCGCCGCCGCCAAAGGGCACCCAGGC
>DLOX01000052.1:0-17132 GCA_002478575.1 Sphingomonadales bacterium UBA7473
AACTATGAAACGGTCAAATATTTCAATGCGGAAGCGCGGGAAACCGATCATTATGGCAAGGTGGCAAAGCGCTGGGCCGAAGCGGCGATCAAGTCAGAAAATTCGCTGGCTTTGCTCAATATCGGCCAATCCCTCATCACCAATCTGATGATGGCCGGGGCCATGGCCTATAGCGTGTGGGGCTGGGGGCAAGGTCGTTTCACGACTGGCGATGTGGTGCTGGTGAACACGTATCTAGCCCAGCTTTTCCGCCCGCTGGATTTGCTTGGCATGGTTTATCGCACGATCCGCCAAGGCATTGTCGATATGGAGGCGATGTTCAAACTGATCGATCGCGATCCGGAGATTGCCGACAAGCCCGGCGCAGTGCCGCTGACAGTGGTGGGCGGCGAAGTGCGCTTTGAAGATGTGCGCTTCCAATATGAGGAAGGCCGCACGATCCTTCAGGGCCTAAGCTTCACCATTCCGCCGGGCAAGACGCTCGCGGTAGTTGGGCCGTCGGGTGCGGGCAAATCAACCCTCTCGCGATTGCTCTATCGTTTCTACGACGTGCAGGGCGGACGGATCCTGATCGATGGCCAAGACGTTCGCGATGTGACGCAAAGCTCGCTTCGCGCCCAGATTGGGATCGTGCCGCAGGATACGGTTCTCTTCAATGAAACGATATCCTTCAACATTGGTTATGGCCGCGAAGGGGCAGGCGAGCGAGAGATCGAGTCAGCAGCCAAGGGTGCCGCCATTGATGGCTTTATCGCGTCTCAGCCCAAGGGCTTTGACACAGAAGTCGGCGAACGGGGCTTGAAGCTTTCAGGTGGTGAAAAGCAGCGCGTGGCCATTGCGCGCACCTTGCTCAAAGACCCGCCAATCTTGATCCTTGATGAAGCGACCTCTGCACTCGACAGTCGCACCGAAGCCGCCATCCAAGCGACCCTCAACCAAGTCGCGGCGCGGCGGACGACCATCGTGATTGCGCATCGCCTGTCGACCATCACTGATGCCGATGAGATCATCGTGCTCGATGGTGGCAAAGCGGCAGAACGCGGCACGCATCAAGATTTGTTGCGCGCGGGCGGTCTTTATGCTGCGATGTGGAATAGGCAACAGACAGAGAGTGAGGAAGAGGCATGAGCATTTGGGCAACGCGGCTGGGAAGCTGGACGAAGATTGGTGGCATTGGCGCTGCCGTGCTGGCGCTTGTTGGCAGCTATGGGTCTGGCTTTGGGCTTTGGAATTTCCAAATTGGCTTCCTTTTCTTGGCGGTCGCGCTGGTTGCGGCACTGGTCGCTGTGATCTTTGGGGTTGTGGCGCTCGTCAAAGGGTCTCGATCCAGCGGCACGCTATTGGGTATCGGGTCCGCAATCGCCTTCCTCGGGATCATGGGCTATGTGATCAACATGGGGGCAAGCAATCCGCCGCTCCATGATATCACGACTGACCTAGCGAACCCGCCCGCTTTCCAAAAGCTTGAGCTGCGCAAGGATAATTTGGTCGGCGTCGATACGATTGAAAATTGGCGCAAGGTTCATGGCGAAGCCCATCCAGACTTGAAGCCCATCAGCTTGGCCGCCGCGCCAGCCGAAGTGATCAAAAAAGCCGAGGAGCTGGTCAAAGCACGCGGTTGGGACGTGGCCTTGGTGTCTGCGGACCGGATTGAAGCGACGGAGACGGTATCCCCCTTCAAGTTCAAGGATGATGTGGTGATCACTGTGGCCCCCGGCGCAGATGGCACAGGCTCTATCGTCAATATCCGTTCGGTCAGCCGCGTGGGCTTGAGCGATCTTGGATTGAATGCAGCGCGGGTGAAGGCTTTGGCGGCGGACCTGAAGGGATAAGCCCGCCGCCGGGCCGTGGGAGGGGCTATTCCACAGCCTTGACTTTGCGGCCTCCAAACAGTCGCCATCCGCCGTAAATGAGGCCCGCCAGCAGGACGAATGGCCCAAAGAGGCCAAGCAAATAGGCCATGGTGGTGGCGACTGCGGCAAGCGATACGGACCCTGCCATCAGGCCCGTTTGCATCGCAGAAGTGCTTGGCTGATAGGTGAAGACCATTGGCGTATTGGCCAAGCTTTCGACTTGGTCAGATCTCGTCGCTTTGAGTCGGGTGAGTTGTGCCTTTAAGTCGCGGAGCTCTGCTGTCAGTTCGGCCTTTGCCGTTGCTGACAATTTGGGAATCGCCAACTGGGCCTCGATCTTGCGGATGTCAGCCTTCAACGCGTCTGCCGATTGATCGCCTGCAACTATCTGGCTGCCGACATCTTCGCCATTGGCGCGGCTGCTTTCAAGCTTACCTTCAGCACGCTCCACTATGGCCGTGGCATCGCGGCCAAAGGTCAAGGCGATTGCTGGATCAAGCTTGAAGCTGGTGCTGGCCTCGATGCGGCCACCCGCTTCTTTGTTGAAGGTCAGGCCCGTCACGCGACAACGGCTGAGGCCCAGTTTGCCGCACAATGCGGCATGCGCCTCTTGCGCCTCGGCAATGCGATTTTCGGCGAGCGAGAAATCATAGCTGAAATCAAAAGCCACGCCCGGCGCAACCGATTGGCCAATATCGGGCGGAGAGCCTTCGAGTGACGCGGCATCGGTGGAGGCCTCTACGGCCTCAGTCGCGGCAGGGGCGGCGCTATCCGCCTCTTCAGCGGCTTTTTGGCTACAGGCGGAAACGGCGAGCAAAGCGGCGCCTGCCAAGAGCAATTTCTTCATCCTCAATCTCCTTCATCAGCCGCGCCTTCATTGTGCGGGCTTGATGAGGAGATTAGTCTACTGATTTAGTAGGGTATAATGGCGCTTCAGTGCAGAGCGATGAAGAGTTGGTGCAGGGGAGACCATCAAGTTAGCACGTCATTCCGGGCTTGACCCAGAATCCATGCCTCGATTTCCAGCCAGCGAGAAGGATCAAGCGGTGAGGCATGGACCCCGGATCAAGTCCGGGGTGACGGAAGCGATTTTGAAATGTGCCGCCTCAAGCCATTTGCGGCTGAAGCATTGAGCTGAAGCTGGTGAACAGCATGCGCGTTTCATTGCTGAACGTCTCTGGCCAATCGCGGAAGAGCTTTGCGGCTGAGCCTTCTTCTCGCAGCGGGACCGTCCGTGCTGTCATGGACCAAGCCTCGCACTCCCGCTTTTCAATGGCCTGCTTGCGGATGATGACCATGCATTCATGACGTGAGTCGCCGCGAATGACGTCAAGCCGTTCTTCAACCGCTTCCTCTTGGCCTTCCAAAAGCTGCATGAAGCTCTCGCCATTATAGGCCAAAAGCCCAGTAATTCCGTCTTCGGCGTTGCGCCGCGCGGCTTCTTCCACAAGCTGTTCAAGATCGACGCTATCAAATGGATGGCGCACGGTGCTGACATAGACGACCGACTTCATCGGCTCTTTCCTTTTCCCTGTCGCTCCACCGAGTCGGAATTAAGCAAAGGACTTGTCCAGACAAAATACGGGCGAAAGGCTAGCCTATTAGGTGATTGGGATTGATCCCAAGCCTCAAGCCTCTAAACGCTAACCCCGATGCGTCGGGACTTTATCAATCAAGAAGCGGAAAAGCCGCCTTTGCTCAGCCGTCGGGATTTGATTGTCGGAGGCACGGCTGTTGGCGCGTTGGTGGTCGGTTGGTCGCTATGGCCCCGTGTTAACGCCCCCAATTTGGCAGCGGCACCCGGTGAGACAATTCTCAACGGCTATATCAAGATCGGAAAAGACGGGCATATCGTTGTTGTGTCCCCCCAGATTGAAATGGGGCAAGGCAGCTATACCCATATCGCGCAGATTGTTGCGGATGAAATGGGAGCCGACTGGCGGACGATTGGGGTGGAGCCTGCACCGATCAATGGGCTCTACGCCAACAGCTTGCTCTCTGCCGAATGGAAATCGGGCCTGCTCCCCGCTTCGCCGCTCCAAGGGACAGGCAGTTCGTCCACCATCCGCGCCTTTGCCGAACCAGTCCGCGAAGCTGCCGCAGGCGCGCGCATTTTACTCTCCATGGCCGCCGCTGACCAATGGGATGCCAGCTGGGAAGCCTGCGATACCGATGAAGGCTTTGTGACGCTTGGCAAGGAACGCACGCGCTTTGGCGATGTGGCAGAGGCAGCTTCGCGCTTTCATCTGCCTGATGCACTGCCGCGCCGAGTGGGCGGAACGCGGCTGGCGGGGCGCGGGGTCAATCGGCTCGATATTCCAGCGAAACTTGATGGCTCGGCCAATTATGCGGCGGATATTCGCCTGCCTGATATGCTGTTCGCAGCGATCCGCCAGGGTCCGCCCGGCGACAGCAAGCTCATAAGCTTTGACAAACAAGCCGCCCTCAAAATGCCGGGTGTCTTTTCGATCATTGATCATGAGCGCTGGGTCGCGGTTGCCGCCAATAATTGGTGGGCGGCGAACAAGGCGCTGGATGCGGCCAAGCCCAAATTTGAAACCGCAGGCTTGCCGATCACCAATACGACCATCGCCAAGGCTTTGGATGAAGCGTTGAAGGCCGATGGCAAGACCATGCTTGACCAAGGCGATGCTGAAAGCGTGTTGGCCGCGGGAAAGCCGATCACGCGCAGTTACCGTGCAGGCCTTGCGCCCCACGCCGCGCTTGAACCAATGGCGGCGACAGCGTCGTTCGAAAAGGGCCGCTTGCAGCTTTGGATCGCAACGCAAGTGCCTGATCTGGCGCGACGCACAGCGGCACGAGTGGCTGGGCTCAACCCGGACCAAGTCATCCTTCACGCGATGCAAGTCGGCGGATCCTTCGGGCGCAAATATGAGGTGGAGATTGCTGGGCAAGCAGCCCTCCTTGCGATGAAGCTTGAACGGCCCGTGCAGCTCATATGGTCGCGTTCTGAGGATCATGCGCAGGATCGGATGCGGCCGCCTGCGGTTGCAAAGCTCAGCGCCCGGTTCGCGCCCGGTGGTCGGATCGAAGCCATGTCCATTGATATTGCGACGCCGGACGGCCTTGCCGAAGTGATCAAGCGCAATCGCGATGGGCATCGCCCTGCCAAGGCGCAGGAAAAGGCGGTTGGCTCCTCTACTGCCCGGACAGTTGATGGCGCAGTGCCACCTTATGGTATCCCTTCACTTTTGATCCGCCATCACCCGGCAGACATTGCCTTGCCGGTCGGTAAAGTGCGTGGCGGGATGGATGGGGTCAACGCCTTTTTCATCGAATGCTTCATTGATGAGTTGGCGGCGGAGGCGCGGCGTGATTCCTTCTCCTTCCGGCTCGGCATTCTTGCGGGCAATCCGCGCCTTGCCCAATGTTTGACGAAAGTGACGGCGCGCGGCGGCTGGGAAGGCGGCGCGCAAGGCACATCGCAAGGGCTCGCCTGTCATTCGATGCAGGGGAGCCATATCGCCGTGATGGCCGAAGCGATCATGGGCGAAGATGGCCGCGCAAAGGTCCGCAAGTTGGTCGCGGTGGCCGACGTTGGCCGCGTGCTCAATCCCGATATCGCCCGGCAACAGATTGAAGGCGGCTTGCTATTCGGTATGGGGCTCGCGACGGGCGTGCCCATTGAAATGAAGGGCCGCTATCCAGAGCCACGGCGGTTGGGTGCGCTGGGTTTGCCATTGCTTGCCGACATGCCAGAGATTTCGGTTGAGCTTATCCGATCCAAAGAGGCCCCCGGCGGCTTAGGCGAATTGGCCGTATCGCCAGTTGCGCCTGCCATCGCCAATGCAATCTTCGCAGGAAGTGGCCAACGCCTGCGCGCGCTTCCGCTTGGCCAGAAATGACCCCATGGAAAAGCCTGCATCGCATCCGAATATCCCAAGCCCGCGCATAGGCGTTTTGCTGATCAATCTTGGCACGCCTGATGCGCCAGAGCCGGGGCCAGTGCGGCGCTATTTGAAGCAGTTCTTGTCTGACCGCCGCGTGGTGGAAATTCCGCCAATCATCTGGCAGCCGATCTTGCGCGGCGTGATCCTGACGACCCGGCCCAAGAAATCCGCTCATGCTTATGCGCAAATTTGGACGCCCGAAGGCTCACCCTTGGCTGTTGTCACCCGCAAACAGTCCGAGGCTTTGCAAGGTGCTTTTGGCCCCGATGTGATGGTCGATTGGGCCATGCGTTACGGCACGCCTTCGATTGAGCAGAAGTTGTCGACACTGTGTGACGCAGGCTGCACCCGCATCCTGATCGCGTCGCTCTATCCGCAATATAGTGGAGCGACGACCGCCACAGGCTTTGATGAAGTGGCTCGCGTGCTGAGCAAGAAGCGTTGGCAGCCTGCGCTTCGAACGTTGCCGCCTTACCATGATGACCCTGCCTATATTGATGCGCTTGCGGCCTCAGTGAAGGACGGTTTGGCCAAGCTTGATTTCACGCCGGACGCTTTGCTCGCCAGTTTCCACTCCATGCCGCTTCGGACGTTGGAGTTGGGTGATCCTTATCATTGTCATTGTATGAAGACTGCGCGCTTGCTCGGCGAAGCGTTGGGGCAGCCGCTCACCGTCTCCTTCCAGTCGCGGCTTGGTCGGGCCAAATGGCTGGAGCCTGCGACGGACAAAACGCTTGAGGGCTTGCCCGGAAAAGGCATCAAGAAAGTCGCGGTCTTCACGCCCGGCTTCTCGGCTGACAATCTCGAAACGCTCGAAGAAGTGGCGATGCAAGGCAAGGAGAGCTTCATAGAAAGCGGCGGAGAAAGTTTTGCTTATCTTCCTTGCCTCAACGCCAGCGAAACCGGGATTAAAATGCTTCGGACTTTACTTTCACGTGAACTTGCGGGGTGGGTCAGCGCGCCATAATCTCCGCGAAGAATCACTTGAAAGGAGATGCTATGAGCCGTGTTGCCATTGTTACCGGGGGAACAAGAGGAATAGGCGCGGCGATTAGCTTGGCGTTAAAGGCGAAAGGTGTCACCGTCGTCGCCAATTATGCAGGCAATGTTGACAAGGCGAAGGCCTTTGAGGCGGAACAGGGCATCAAAGTGGTGCAATGGGATGTCGGCGATCATCAGGCCTGCCTCGATCAATGTGCCGCCATTGCCGAAGAGGTTGGTCCCGTCGATATCCTCGTCAACAATGCCGGCATCACGCGCGACACAACCCTCATGCGCATGACCTATGAAATGTGGGACGATGTCATGCGCGTCAATTTGGGCGGTTGCTTCAATATGGCGAAGGGCGTTTTTGCGGGCATGAAGGACCGCGGTTGGGGCCGGATCGTCAATATTGGCTCGATCAATGGCCAGGGCGGGCAATATGGTCAGGTCAATTATGCTGCCGCCAAGTCAGGGATTCATGGCTTCACAAAGGCTTTGGCGCAGGAAGGCGCGAAATTTGGCATCACCGTCAATGCGCTGGCCCCCGGCTATATCGATACGGATATGGTGGCAGCAGTGCCGGAAGATGTACTGGCGAAGATTGTCGCCAAGATCCCCGTCGGGCGTTTGGGCCAAGCTGAAGAAATTGCGCGCGGCGTGGCGTTCCTCTGTTCGGATGATGCGGCTTTTGTCACAGGCTCCACGCTTTCGATCAACGGTGGACAACATATGTATTAGGCCTTCCCTCCTTGGCCCCGCCTGATTAAAGGCCGCGCCCAAGGGACGCATAAGGGGATGGGAAGCATATGAAACTGATCACCGGCAATTCAAATTTGCCATTGGCACAGTCTATCGCGGATTATTGCGGAGTTCCGCTGACGAAGGCTGTGGTCAAACGCTTTGCCGATCAGGAAATCTTCGTTGAAGTGCAGGAAAATGTGCGCGGCGAAGATATGTTTGTGATCCAATCCACCAGCTATCCCACCAATGATAATTTGATGGAATTGCTGATCATGATCGATGCGCTGCGTCGCGCTTCGGCCAAGCGGATCACTGCCGTCATTCCCTATTTCGGCTATGCACGGCAGGATCGGAAGCCCGGTCCGCGCACGCCCATTTCCGCCAAGCTGGTCGCGAATTTGATCACGACCGCTGGGGCCGATCGTGTGTTGTCAGTCGATTTGCACGCAGGCCAAATCCAAGGCTTTTTCGATATCCCAACCGACAATCTCTACGGCGCGCCGGTGATGGCCGCAGACATTATGGAGCGGCACGGCGACAAGAATATCATGGTGGTCTCGCCAGATGTCGGCGGCGTGGTGCGTGCACGGGCGCTTGCCAAGCGGCTTGATGATGCGCCGCTCGCGATTGTCGATAAGCGCCGGGAACGGGCTGGCGTGTCTGAAGTGATGAACATCATTGGCGATGTGAAGGATCGCTTCTGCATCTTGATCGACGATATTGTCGATTCGGCAGGCACGCTGTGCAATGCAGCGGGGGCGCTGAAAGATGCAGGCGCTTCGGATGTTGCAGCCTATATAACCCACGGGGTCATGTCCGGCGAAGCAGTGGCAAGGGTTGAGAAGTCGGCTCTGCGCAAGCTGGTGATCACAGACTCAATCCTGCCGACCGAAAGCGTTGCCAATTCCAGCAAGATCCGCATCCTGCCCATCGCCCCGCTGGTTGGCGAAGCGATCAATCGCATTTCGGACGAAAGTTCGGTGTCGTCCCTGTTTGACTAGTGTCATGTCCCACATTTCCATGAATTTCGAAAATGTGGGAAACGCCTGAGATGCTCCCCATCCTCTACAGCTTTCGCCGTTGCCCCTATGCGATGCGGGCGCGGTTGGCTTTGGTGGTTGCGGGGTGTGAAGTTGAGCTGCGTGAAGTGTCGCTGAAAGCGAAGCCTGCGCACATGTTGGCCGCGTCGCCCAAAGGCACGGTTCCGGTGCAGGTTTTGCCAGATGGCTCCGTCATCGATGAAAGCCTCGATATCATGCGCTGGGCTTTGGCAAAGCGTGATCCACACGGCTGGCTGACACATGATGGGGAAGAGGCAGCTGCCCTTATCGCCCGCAATGATGGCCCGTTCAAACAAGCGCTTGACCGCACGAAATATCCCACGCGCTATCCTGACGAGGATGTCACTGGTGCGAGAGCCGAAGCATTGACGATATTGAGGGACCTCGACCAAAGGCTGGTTGGGCAGTCTTATTTGTTGGGAGATAATCCCTCGCTCGCGGATGCTGCCTTATTCCCCTTCGTCCGCCAATTTGCTCAAATAGACAGGGCTCAATTTGAAGCGGAGGCGTTACAGCATCTTCTCAAATGGCTCCTTCGTTGGGAACAAGGCTCAATCTTTGAAACTGTGATGTTCCGCACAGCAAATTGGGCTTTGGGCGATGAAGCGATTGTCTGGCCTCAAAAGTGACAATCTAATCGAATCAGGCTTGCACATGGGCGCACAAATAAGCAGGACGGTCGCATGTCAGTTTCCGCGTATGATGTTCAACTGATTAACCGCTTGGCCGATGCGGCTGGTGATGCGATCCGCCCCTATTACCGCCAAGACTTTGGGCTCGAGACCAAGGGCGATGCAAGCCCCGTCACTTTGGCGGACCGCGCGGCGGAAACCGCGATCCGGGCGCTCCTCGAAGTGGAACGTCCTGATGATGGCATCATCGGTGAGGAGTTTGGCGCTGAACGCGAAGGCGCGTCTCGCCAATGGGTGATTGATCCGATTGATGGCACGACAAGCTTTGTTGCGGGGCGGCCAATCTTTGGCACGTTGATCGCCTTGCTTGTTGAGGGCTGGCCAGTGCTGGGATTGATCGATCAGCCGATCCTGAAAGAGCGGTGGGTTGGCGCAGCTGGCCTCGGCACGACCTTCAACGGCAAAGCCATCAGAACGCGGGATTGCGCCGAACTGAAAGAAGCCATCTTAGCCACCACCAGCCCCAATTGCTTCAGCGCGCATGAAGGCGAGCATTTCATGGCGCTAGCGGCGAAGACTGCACATCGGCGGCTGATCTGGGGCGGGGATTGTTATAATTATGCGCTGCTCGCCAGTGGCCATGTCGATATTGTGGTTGAGGCCGGGCTGAAGCTTCATGACTTCGCGGCGCTGGTGCCGGTTGTCGAAGGCGCAGGCGGGCTGATGTGTGATTGGGCGGGCGAACCGCTGCACCAACGAAGCGAAGGCCATGTGATCGCTCTGGGCGATGCTGCGCGGCTGGAAGATGTCATTGAGGGGCTCGCTTGCCATCATGGCTGAAGTGATTGTGCGGTTTGCCATTCCGTCAGAACCGCTCCGACCTTTCATATCCACTTATTATGAGCTTGAGATTTGTGGTGAAGGCAGCGTTCAAGACATGCTGCATCCCGAATGGGCGAACATAAGGGTGCCGCTCAATCGCGGTTGGGAATTTGGCCTTTCACCAGAGGCCATGACGCCGCTTCCCGCTGCAATTGTGATGCAAGGCCCCACCAGCCGCGCCACTCACATAAAGGGTCCAAAAGGAATGAGCTTTGGCATCGGCATATTGCCGACGGGCTGGAGCATGTTGTTTCGGGCCGACGCCAGTTCCTATGCGGATCGGATTCGCCCTCTTTTCGACCTTTTAGGCGAAGAGGAGGCTGAGGCGTTGTTTGATGCTATAACAGCTGAACCCAATCTCGAAGGCCGGGCCAAAGTGGCGGACGCTTGGATCATGGCGAAGCTCAATTCTGGCAAGCGCAAGCCCTTCGATGGTCAGGTTGAAAGCCTGTTCCAAGTCTTGATCGATCCGGCCAGTGCAACGGTTGAACAAATCACAGCAACCTTGGGTTTGCCTCAACATCAGCTGGTTCGGCTTTCAAGAAGGGGATTTGGATTTCCACCAAAGCTCTTACTTCGCCGCCAACGGTTCCTGCGGATGCTAGGCACCTTGCATGCGCGGCCCTATGAAGAATGGAATGACTTTCTTGATCCTCAATATGTCGATCAAAGTCATATGATCCGGGATTTCAATCGTTTTCTCGGCATGCCGCCCAGCCGTTATTTTCAGCAGCCCCGCGCGATTTTGGCCGCTGCTGCCAAGGCGAGAGCGGCGATGTTTGGTCAACCTTTGCAAGGCCTTCATCCAGCGAAGCCGAAAAATGCACGGTAAGCTCCCCGCCGAAGAAACGCTGCCTTGCACCTTTGAGGTTGGCCTCGCCGCGCCAGACTTGCAGCCTTACTTTTTGGGCTTTTGGGAAGCGACTGCCATTGGCGATGAGCCTGTGAAGGAATTGCTCTTTCCCGAATGGTCCAACCTGCGGATCACTTTGTCAGGCGAATGGCATATTGGCCGCCTGGAAAGTGATATCAGCACGCCAACGCTTGGGATTGCATTGCAAGGCGTGGCCAAGACGCCGCAATGGACATCCGGCAAAGGTGGAGCAGTGTTCAGTGTTGGCATCCTTCCCACTGCTGCGAAGCGCTTTTTTGGCGTGAATGCTGAGAAGGTTGCAGACAAGACAATCCCCCTTGCTGATCTGGTGGGGGGTCGCGCCAATATGTTTCGCGCTGATCTGCAAACCGCTCCTGACTTTCAGTCTCGCGTTGAGATTACAAATGCTTTTCTTTTGGGCTTGTTGGAAGAAACGCCGCCTGATCCCAATCATGACGCGCTGATCTCGATCCTTCAATCCATCAACCATCCGGACTGCACGACCGTTGCCGATATGGTGGATGCGACAGGCATATCCCAACCCGGGATGGCTCGGCTCACGCGAGCGAGCTTTGGTTTTACGCCCAAGGTCTTGCTTCAGCGCCAGCGCTTCTTGCGGATGGCCAGGTCAATGCACGGCTTAACGCCATCAAACTGGCGCGACTTCATGGACCCGCAATATGTCGATCAAAGCCATATGATAAGGGACTTTAAGCGCTTCATTGGTCTGTCCCCCACCCGCTATTTCGCGCTCAAACGCCCCTTCGTTCAAGCAGCGCGTCGGCAGATTATCGCCAAGATGATGGGCGAAGGCGCGGATCATTTCCGGATGGAGGAGGGGCGGCTGCAATATGTGAATGTCCCGGGTGCTCCACCAAAGGTGGACGACGCGTAAATGTCTAAAGTGAGTATGCGTTATGCGTTTCCCGATCCCCGGCTTTTCGATTTGGTCGCGGTCTATTTCGAAACAAGCGTCATCGGCGCGGAGCCAGTCGAAGACTTAATCCCGCCTGATATGGCCTCGATACGCTTGGCGTTGACGGGGCACTGGGAAGACGGACCCGCGGGCAGCGAAATCATAGATCGTGGCGATCAAGCGTTGGTTTATGGGCCGCTCAGCACGGCCCACTGGGTGCGCGGCTCCAATGGGTCTGGCTTTGCGATTGGCCTGCACCCTTTGGCTTGGCCGGTTTGGATTGGGGACAAGGCGGATCGGCTGGTGGATGAAGCAAAGCCCTTGTCTGATTACTGGGGAGATCGAGGGGGTGAGCTTGCAACGGTCCTTCGCCAGTGCGCGACGTTTGAAGATCGGGTTGCGGCAACCAATGCTCTCCTCCTCGCTCGCCCTCGGCTGAACACGGATCCAGAGCTTGCTCGCCTGATCATGGTGCTGCGAACCGCTTTGGCTGACCCGGATTGTTCAAGTGCAAAAGACTTGTCAGGCCGCACCGGCCTCAGCGCTTCGCGCTTGGCGAGGCTCACCAATGCAACCTTTGGCTTTACGCCGAAGCTGTTGATCTTGCGGGAACGGTTCCGCAGGATGCTCCATCGGGCCGATCTTCTCTCTTACGGCAAGTGGCGCGATTTCATTGACAGCCAATATGTTGATCAAAGCCATTTGATTCGCGATTTCCAGAGATTCTTAGGGTTGCCGCCCAGCCAGTATTTGGGTCTTGAGCGCCCCTTCGTGGCAGCGGCCTTTGCGGAGTTTCGACGTTTGGCAAGCGAAACGGGCCAATAACGCCCGAATCATCTTGCTTTTTCTAAGCCATCCCCCTAACGCGCCCGCTTCGCAGATGATTGCTAAACGACCGGCCTGGCCAAACTGGCTGCCACGGCGGGTTCTGATCATCTCATCAGAAAGGAAGAAAATGCCAAAGATGAAGACCAAGAGCGGGGTGAAAAAGCGTTTCACCATGACCGCAACCGGCAAGTTGAAGCATGGGGTCGCTGGTAAGCGTCACCGCCTCATCAGCCACAACAGCAAATATATCCGCACCAATCGTGGCACATCAGTGCTGTCCGATGCTGACACCCCTACGGTGAAGCGTTGGGCGCCTTACGGCCTGAAATAGGGGGTAAGAGACTATGTCACGCATTAAACGCGGCGTAACCACGCACGCACGTCACAAGCGTATTCTTGAACGCGCCAAGGGCTATTATGGTCGTCGTAAGAACACGATCCGTATCGCCATGCAGGCGGTCGAAAAGGCAGGCCAATATGCCTACCGCGACCGTAAGGCGAAGAAGCGCTCTTTCCGCGCAATCTGGATCCAGCGTATCAATGCTGCTGTCCGCATGGAAGGCCTGACCTATGGTCAGTTCATGCATGGGCTGAAGCTTGCCGGCGTTGAATTGGACCGCAAGGTTCTGGCCGACTTGGCGATGAACGAAGCTGCTTCGTTTAGCACCATTGTTGCGCAGGCGAAGGCGGCGCTTCCGGCTCAAGCAGCCTAAGCAACCGATTTCGATTTATGCGCAAAAGGGCGTAAGCGGGTCAGCCGCTTGCGCCCTTTTGTTTGTTCTCCGCTCGCAGTGACGGGAAAGCCAATGACACTCGAAGCCCTTCAATCTGAAACCCTCGCCGCCATCGCGGCAGCTGATAGCCTTGATGCGCTTGAGGCGGTCCGCATTTCTGCGCTTGGCAAACAAGGCAGCATTTCTGCGTTGCTGAAAACCCTCGGCCAAATGTCGCCAGAGGAGCGGCAGGTTCAAGGGCCGATCATCAATGGTCTGCGCGAGGCGGTGACAGCGGACCTGGCGGCGCGGAAGGCCGAGATGGAGAGCGCAGCGCTCGATGCCAAGCTCGCAACCGAGCGGCTCGATATGACGCTCCCTGCGCCTGAGCGGCCCATGGGTTCGATCCATCCCGTCAGTCAGGTGATGGATGAGCTTGCCGAAATCTTCGCTGACCTCGGCTTTGCAGTCGCTGAAGGGCCAGAGATTGAGGATGATTGGCATAATTTCACGGCCCTGAACATTCCTGAAACGCATCCGGCACGCGCGATGCATGATACTTTCTATTTCCCCAACCAAATGGCGGTTGATGGAAAAGCCATGCTGCTGCGCACGCACACATCGCCGGTGCAAATCCGCACGATGATGAACCAAAAGCCACCCATTCGCATCATCGCGCCGGGCCGTGTCTATCGGTCTGACTCAGACGCGACTCACACGCCCATGTTCCATCAGATTGAAGGGCTTGTGATCGATAAGGGCATTCATTTGGGGCATCTCAAATGGACTCTGGAGACGTTCCTAAAGGCCTTCTTTGAACGCAATGATGTCGTACTGCGGCTGCGGCCAAGCTATTTCCCCTTCACTGAGCCTTCGGTTGAAGTGGACGTGGGCTATTCGCTGGTGAACGGCAAGCGGGTGATTGGCGGCAATGAAGGCTGGATGGAAGTGTTGGGGAGCGGCATGGTCCACCCCCGCGTCATCGCCAATTGCGGGCTTGATCCACAAGAATATCAGGGCTTTGCCTTTGGCACAGGCGTTGATCGATTGGCGATGCTCAAATATGGCATGGATGATCTGCGCGCTTTCTTCGATGGCGATCTCCGCTGGCTCAAACATTATGGATTCTCGGCGCTTGATGTGCCGACGCTGAGCGCAGGAGTAGGCGCATGAAATTTTCTTTGAGCTGGCTGAAAGAGCATCTGGATACGGATGCCAGCATGCAAGACATTGCCGATTGCTTGAACCGCATCGGCCTTGAAGTGGAGGGCATTGAAGACCCTGCTGAGCGCTTGGCGGGCTTCCGGGTCGCCAAAGTGTTGACGGCTGCACCTCATCCGCAGGCGGATAAGCTTCAGGTGCTGACGGTTGATTCGGGCGACGGCCAGCCGCTGCAAGTCGTGTGCGGCGCCCCCAATGCGCGGGCAGGCCTGGTCGGCGTGTTCGGCATGGAAGGCGCTGTTGTGCCCGCCAATGGGATGGTCTTAAAGAAAGCCGCCATTCGCGGTGTCGAATCCAATGGCATGATGTGCTCAAGCCGCGAGCTGGAGCTGGGTGATGATCATGATGGCATCATTGAACTGCCTGCCGATGCGCCTATCGGAACCTCCTTCGCAGACTATAGCGGTGCCGATGATCCCGTGATCGATGTGGCGATCACGCCGAATCGCCAAGACTGCATGGGTGTGCGTGGCATCGCTCGGGATTTGGCTGCGGCAGGGATGGGGACGTTGAAGCCGCTGTTGCCTGACGCAGCGAATGACGATGCGGCCTATGCTCCGCTTGCTGCGGTTCTTTCGGAACTGCGGAGCGAAGCGACTATGCCTGTGAGTGCTGTGCCTATCCGCATCGATGATCCCGACGGTTGCCCGGCCTTTTGGGGACGGACAATCGGCGGTGTCACCAATGGTGAAAGTCCGGCTTGGATACAGCGCAAGCTGAAAGCTGCGGGTCAGCGCCCAATCTCAGCCATTGTTGATATCACCAATTTCGTCATGCTTGATCTTGGACGTCCCAGCCATGCCTATGACCTCGCGAAGCTTAGTGGCCCAGTTGTCGCGCGGCGGGCGAAAGACGGTGAAACTGCGGTTGCATTGAATGGCAAGGAATATAGCCTGTCGAGCGAAATGACCGTAATCGCGGACGATGCGGGCGTGCATGACATTGCCGGGATCATGGGTGGTGAGCATTCTGGTTGTTCGGAAACAACGACGGACATTCTGTTAGAGGTCGCCTACTTCACACCCGAACGGATCGCAAAGACGGGGCAAGCGCTTGCCTTGACGTCTGACGCCCGAACACGGTTTGAGCGCGGAGTTGATCCCGCTTTTCTCGATGATGCAACTTTGATCCTAACGGCTTTGATTGTCGCGCATTGTGGCGGCAAAGCCTCAAAGATTGTCCGGGCGGGCGAACCTCCGCTTGCCAACAAGACGATCGCTTATGATCCGATGCTCTGCGATCGCTTGGGCGGGATCAACTTACCCTTCCATGCGCAGCAAGAGATTTTGGAGCGGTTGGGCTTTGTCGTGGCACCCAATTGGACCGTGACTGTCCCGAGCTGGCGGCGCGATGTCGATGGGCCAGCGGACTTGGTCGAGGAAGTGGTTCGTATCCATGGACTTGATCATATCCTGTCAGAGCCGCTTCCGCGCGCAGCGGGCGTTGCCAAGCCAACCGCCACTCCGGCCCAGAAGTTGGAACGTAAGCTTCGCCGGGCCGCTGCTTCGCTTGGCCTGAATGAAGCGATTACTTGGTCCTTCATTTCAGAAAAGGAAGCGGCTGCTGTGGGCGGTGGGGCTTGGAGCCTTGCCAATCCGATCAGCGAGGACCTGAAGGTCATGCGCCCATCGCTGCTGCCGGGCCTTCTTTCGGCCGTGCAACGCAACTTGGACCGCGGGGCAACCTCCGTACGGTTGTTCGAACTTGGTCGGCGCTATCTTGCGGAAGGCGAGCATCCTAGTCTGACTTTTGTGCTCGCGGGCGACAAAACACCGCGAGGCTGGCAGTCTGGTAAGGCGCAAGGTTTTGACGCATTTGACGCTAAGGCGCTCTGCCTTGCTTTGCTTGAGGCGGGCGGTGCGCCGGTTGCGAATCTTCAAGTCATGGAAGCCGACGGCACGCTTTATCATCCCGGTCAATCGGCGACGCTGCGGCTTGGCCCCAAAAATCAGATTGCAAGCTTCGGTATGCTCCATCCCTCAGTCACGAAGGCATTTGGTATCGATGGGCCTGTGATAGCAGGTGGGATCCATCTTGATGCAATACCAGCCAAAAAAGCCTCTGGCTTCATGCGGACAGCCTTCACGCCGCCTGCATTGCAAGCGGTCACGCGCGATTTTGCTTTCTTGACGGCCGTAGATGCATCCGCTGGCGATCTGCTTCGTATTGTTAAGGGAGCAGACAAGGAGAATATCGTATCGGCGCGTCTCTTTGATGATTTCCGGGGGCAAGGCGTTCCAGAAGGCCAAAAATCTTTGGCGCTGGAAGTGACGTTGCAGCCAGCGGAGAAAAGCTATGGCGAGGTGGAGTTAAAGGCCATTTCGGATAAGATCGTCGCGGCTGCCGCTAAGGTGGGCGCGATTTTGCGAGGATAATCATCCTTCGCGTGACGGAGTTTGAGTATGTTGAAAACGCGACTAGGCACTTCGATACTGGCCCTTTCGGTCATGCTCGCTGGATGTGGCGGGGGCGGAGGAAGTGGCGGAACAGCGGTTACGCCGCCGCCAGCCTCTCCG
>DLOX01000052.1:17195-43956 GCA_002478575.1 Sphingomonadales bacterium UBA7473
TCGCCGCCAGCCTCTCCGCCACCGACAAGCTCGACCTGTTCGCTCCTCAGTCGCCAGAATTTCGCGGCTGATGTTTTGCGCGAATGGTATCTCTTTCCGGAGACTCTGCCGACCAACCCGAGCCCTTCGGGCTTCACAACGGTTGATGATTATATTGATTTCCTGACCGCAACCGCGCGCAGCCAGCGGCGGGATCGCTTCTTCACTTTCATCACGTCCATTGCTGAGGAAAATGCCTTCATCTCGTCCGGGGCGTCGGCGGGCTTTGGCTTCCGCGTGTTTACAGACACGGCGACGCGCAAAGTGACCATTGGGGAGACGTTTGAAAACACGCCAGCCTTGGCCGCCAATATTGATCGCGGGGCCGAGATTTTGGCGATTGGCACAAGTGCCAGCAACCTGCGCAACGTCAGCGATATCATCGCCAGCGAAGGCGCGGCGGGCGTCACCAATGCGCTTGGCCCAACGACAGCTGGGGTTAGCCGCGTGCTGCGCGTGTCAGATGCGAGCGGCACGCGCGATGTGACGGTGACCAAAGCGACTTTCGATCTTGTGCCAGTGTCCAATCGCTATGGATCGCGGATCATCACGGATGGCGCAAAGCGGGTTGGTTATCTCAATCTGCGCACCTTTATCTCTTCGGCGGACCCGCAATTGCGCACCGCATTCGATACATTCCGGGCGCAAGGTATCACGGAATTTGTTATCGATTTCCGCTATAATGGCGGGGGCTTGGTCTCTACGGCTGAGCTGATAGGCAATTTGTTAGGCGCGAACCGATCCCAGAATGATGTGTTTTCCGTAACGACCTTCCGGCCAGAGAAATCGAGCAACAACTCGACTGAGCGGTTCCAACCGCAATCGCAATCGGTATCTCCCACCAAAATCGCGTTCATCACGACAGGATCATCGGCGTCCGCGAGCGAGTTGGTGATTAATTCGATGGCGCCCTATTTGGGCAATAATGTCGCGATCATTGGCGCGAACAGCTTTGGCAAGCCCGTTGGCCAGATCGCGATTGACCGTGCGGCCTGCGATGATCGGATGCGGGTGATTGCTTTCTCCACGCAGAATAGCGCGGGCGGTGGTTTCTATTATGATGGCTTGGCCGGCAAAGTCGCCAACAGCTGCCGGGCGACGGATGATTTCACCAAGCCCTTGGGCGATCCGCAAGAAGCCTCTTTGCGGACAGCGCTTGATTTCTTGGGCGGGCGGACGTGCACGCCGATCGCGTCGGGTGGGCAAACATCTCAGGCGGTTTCTGGTAAGCCCGTGGCTTTGACGCCGAAGCGGCCAACGGTTCCGCAGATCGAAGTGCCGGGGCTGTTTTAGGAAATTGAGCACCCAGTCATTCCGGGCTTGACCCGGAATCCATGCCTCGTTTTCCAGCCAGTGAGCAGGACCAAGCAATGAGGCATGGACCCCGGATCAAGTCCGGGGTGACGGCGGAGTGGTTTTGATTTTTGAACATATTTTGTTCTTGACAAAGTTCCAAAAAGGTTCTATTTGCTCCTGAGACTCAGGAGGATGAATCATGGACGCCACTGGAACGCTTTGGACCCGCCGGGCCCGCCCGACTTTCCTTTACGTCATGTATCTGATGATCCTAGCGGCACTTCCGCTCGGGGCATTGGCAGCTTTCTCGCCCGAAGCTGCGGCGCGGGTGACGGCGGCGATGGGCGCTTATCTCTCCGCCATCCCCGATGCGATGTGGACGCTCTTTGCGACTGGCTATTTGGGTTACACGGCGGCCCGCCAATGGGGCAAAGTGAAGGGGGTGCCGAGCTAAGCCCCTTGAACTTCACGCCCCTTCGCCCCCATATCCCCGATCATGAGCAATGAAATAATCTGGCACGGCACCACCATCCTGTCTGTGCGCAAAAATGGACGGGTGGTGATCGCGGGGGACGGGCAAGTCTCCATGGGCAACACCGTGATGAAGCCCAATGCACGAAAGGTACGGCCGCTTGGCAAAGGTGATGTGATTGGCGGCTTTGCAGGCGCCACGGCCGATGCTTTCACTCTGTTTGAGCGGCTTGAGCGTAAACTTGAACAACATAATGGCCAGCTGATGCGCGCCGCCGTTGAGCTTGCGAAAGATTGGCGCACCGACAAATATCTCCGCAATTTGGAAGCGCTGATGATCGTTGCGGATAAGGATGTGACTTTGGTCCTCACTGGCAATGGCGATGTGCTTGAGCCTTTGGATGGGATCGCTGCGATTGGGTCTGGCGGGAACTTCGCGCTCTCAGCGGCGCGGGCGCTGGCCGAATATGAGCCCGATCCGGAAGTGTTGGCTCGCAAAGCGATGAAGATCGCAGCAGAGCTTTGTGTTTATACCAATGATCAATTGACGGTCGAAATCTTGCCGTCTGCGGCCTGATTTCAGGCGCTTCCAAGGAAATTTGAATGAACGACGCCCTTACCCCAAAGACCATTGTTGCGGCTCTTGATGATCATATCATTGGCCAGCGCGACGCCAAACGTGCGGTCGCCGTGGCACTGCGCAATCGGTGGCGGCGGCAGCAGTTGGCCGAAGATTTGCGTGGAGAAGTCACGCCTAAAAACATCCTGATGATCGGCCCCACGGGCTGCGGCAAGACCGAGATTTCGAGGCGTTTGGCAAAGCTTGCCGATGCGCCTTTCGTGAAGATTGAAGCGACCAAATTCACCGAAGTTGGCTATGTCGGCCGTGACGTAGAGCAAATTGCCCGGGACTTGGTCGAAGAAGCGATCCGGCTGGAGCGCGAGCGGCGGCGGACTGCTGTGAAAGACAAGGCCGAAGAAGCGGCGATGGCGCGCTTGCTCGACGCGCTAACCGGCAAAGACGCCAGCCAAGCGACACGCGAAGCCTTCAAACGCCGCTTCGAAGACGGCCATTTGGCGACGACCGAGATTGAAATCGAAGTCGAACAAAGCCCGCAAATGCCCTTTGAAATGCCGGGCGGAGCCAATATGGGCATGATCAACCTGTCTGAGATGATGGGCAAAGCCTTTGGCAAAGCGCCGATGAAGCGTCGCAAGATGACCGTGCCGGCGGCGTGGGCCAAGCTGGTGGAAGAAGAGGCTGATAGCCGCTTGGATCAGGATGATGTGGCTCGCGTGGCATTGGCCGATGCGGAAAATAATGGCATCGTTTTCTTGGATGAGATTGATAAAATTGCCGTCTCAGATGTGCGCGGCGGTTCGGTCAGCCGGGAAGGGGTGCAGCGCGATCTTCTGCCCTTGATCGAAGGCACAACCGTGTCGACCAAATATGGCCCCATGAAGACGGATCATATCCTCTTCATTGCCTCCGGCGCTTTTCACGTCGCCAAACCGTCTGATCTGCTTCCGGAATTGCAAGGCCGTCTGCCGATCCGGGTGGAGCTGAAGGCACTGACCGAAGAGGATTTCGTTCGAATCCTGAAGGACACGCGGGCGAGCCTCACCGCTCAATATGCTGCCCTTTTGGCGACCGAAGAAGTGAGCATCAGCTTCACCGATGACGGGATCGCGGCCATCGCCAAGATCGCGGCAGAGGTGAATGAAAGCGTCGAGAATATCGGTGCGCGGCGCTTGTCGACCATCTTGGAAAAGCTGTTGGAAGATGTGAGCTTTGATGCCGAAGACCGCAAAGGCAGCGTCGTGACGGTGGATGCGGCCTATGTGAACGGGCAGTTGGCCGATCTCGCGCGTAATACGGATCTGAGCAAATATATACTCTGACGCCATCGTCACCCCGGGCTTGACCCGGGGTCCATGCCTCATTGCTTCATCCTGTTGATCTACTGCAAAACGAGGCATAGATTCCGGATCAAGTCCGGAATGACGATGGACGGAGGAGAGTCGAAATGGAACATGAAGGCGGATGTCATTGCGGCGCGGTGCGCTATGCAGTGAAGGGTGAACCACAGCATGTGACTTTGTGCCACTGCAGCGATTGCCGAAAAAGCAGCGGCGCACCTATGGTGTCTTGGGCGGCCTTTGCTGAAGATGAATTCCGCATCTTGAGTGGGGAAGCGATCACCTTCAACTCCTCAGGCCAATCGATGCGCAGCTTCTGTGGGCGGTGCGGCACAGGTGTTTATTTCCGCAATGCGGAGTTTTTGCCGGGCATAGTCGATATCCAATCAGCCACGCTGGATGATCCGGATACTTACATTCCCATGGCCCATATCCAAACGGCGGAACGGATTGGCTGGATGGCAGAGGCGCATGGGTTGCCCAGCTTTGAGCGGTTTCCGGGGCAGTAAAGCTCACCCCTCCCGGTGATAGGGGTGCCCGGCAATGATGCTGGTCGCGCGGTAAAGCTGTTCGGCGAGCATCGCGCGGACCATCAGATGCGGCCAAGTGACGCGACCAAAACAGATAAGCTTGTCCGCTGAGGATCGTTCTTCTGCGGTCAAGCCATCGGCAGCTCCGATCAGGAACCGGGCCTCTCGCACACCGCCGTCGCGCCATGTGCTAAGGACAGCGGCAAGCTCCGCAGAACTTATCTGATCGCCTGTTTCATCGAGCGCAATCACGCGCTGGCCTGTGGCTGGCGGAGGCGCCTTTCCGCCTTTGTCAGGCAGTTCGGTGATCGCGAAGGGCCACGTCAGGCGCTTGGCGTATCGCTCAATAAGGTCAGCTTCTGGACCGCGCCCGATGCGGCCCCGTGCAACGATATGGAGCTTCAAAGCCTCGGCGCTTTAGGCAGCAATGGGTGAGGGCGGCGCATCGCCAAAGGCCCACATCCGCTCCAGATTGTAAAAGCTGCGGACTTCGGGGCGGAAGAGATGCACAATCACATCGCCTGCATCAATCAACACCCAATCGGCCGCTGGCAAACCTTCCATCCGCACCGAGCGGTTCATTTCGGTTTTAATCTTCCGCGCAAGCTTTTCCGCCATAGAGGCGACTTGCCGGGTGGAGCGACCGCTTGCGATGATCATATGATCGGCAATGGCCGATTTTCCAGCGAGCGGAATGCTGATCGTTTCCACGGCCTGATCGTCATCGAGCGATTGCATGATCAGTTCATGCAAAGCGTCTACGCTGTCGTTTGAATTCTGGGCGGGGGGAGAGGCAGTTTGGGCAGCAGCGGGCAAGATGGTTCTCAATGGGTCATGCGGTGCGTAACCGGGTCACGCATCGGCTTTGGGGTGAAGGAAAAATGCCAGTCCGGAGCACGTCGCCTGACTGCGGTTGCAGAGCTAGGGTCGGGTCGAAAGTGCAAGAGCACAAGCGCCGGTGGTCTCCATCGCGTCCATAAATTTGATTGGCCTTCCCGGCGGACGAACCGGCGAAGATCACCCGCAGCGCGGCTCGTGCGGGCTTTGTCATTATAGCCCGGACGGGTGAGCACTGCAATTGGTAACAAGCGCGATATACTCCGCCAGTCGCGCCATTGGTGAAACTGGGCGAGATTATCGCCCCCCATCAGCCAAATGAACCGCCGTTTGGGATATTTGCGGATGATTTTGCGGAGCGTGTCGATGGTGTAGCGCGTGCCCAACTGGCTCTCAATCGCGGTCGGTTTGATGCGGGATCGGCGCGTTAGCACTTGTGCGGACTTCATCCGATCAAGCTGGCTCGCCATATCCTTTGCCCCTGATTTCAGGGGGTTTCCGGGCGAAACCAGCCACCACAGCTCATCGAGGCCAAGCTTCTTCATCGCTTGCAGGCTAACGTGACGGTGGCCGTGATGAGCCGGGTTGAAGGATCCGCCGAGCAGGCCGGTGCGGATCATGGCGTGGCGATGAACCAGCGATCGCTGCCTTCCAAACCAATGGCGGTCAGCACGCCCGAATTAAAGGCGCCTGTATCAATTCCGATCCGGTTCGGACGGATATCAACATCCTCTGTGATCGTATGGCCATGAATCACCATCACTCCGTGATCAACGGTCGATTCGATAAAGCTGCGCCTAATCCAGCGGAGCTCTGCGGGGTTTTGATCCTCAATGGCGATGCCAGGGGCAATGCCCGCGTGGACGAACAGATAATCGCCTGCCTGATACCAGTCATCAAAGCTGTTCAGAAACTCGATATGATCAGCGGGGATATAGCTGGCGGCATTTTCAGCGAGTTCGCCCAAATCCCAGCCATCATAGACGTCTTCCGGCACGCCATAGCTGAGCATCGTGGCTTTGCCGCCGGTCTTGTCAAATGTGCCCGCGATTTGCCGGTCACCTTGATAGGTGCGGACCATCATCTCTTCATGATTGCCCATCAGGAAGATGATGTCTGGCGAGGCAGCAGCCATCCGCATCAGCTTTTCAATGACCCCGCGACTGTCTGGCCCACGGTCCGGCAAATCGCCCAAGATGATGATTTTGGTCTTGGCGGCTGGCCGCGCCGCATCATCTTCCTCAATCTTGGCGAGCAAGATATTGAGCAGATCGAGCCGTCCGTGAATATCGCCAATCGCGTAGAGCCGTTCGCCATCGGGCGCATTCCAAGTGCGGGGCGGCGCTTCTTCTTTGCGACGAAATAGTTTTGAAAACATGCGGATGCAGATAGGGGCCGGTCGTCAGGGATGCAACTGGTGGGGCAAACCGTCAGCCGCGATCCGCTTTCAGCTTCGCCCAATAGGCGAGCCGTTCCGCAATCTTCACCTCAAATCCGCGCGGGGAGGGGGCGTAGAAGGTCTGTGGCTGCATTTCCTCTGGCCAATAATCAGAGCCGCTGAATCCGTCCTTGGCATCATGATCATAGGCATAGCCTTCGCCATAGCCGATATCCTTCATCAGCTTGGTTGGCGCGTTGAGGATGGATTTGGGCGGAGAAAGCGAGCCTGTGTCTTTCGCGGTTTTGAAAGCTGATTTCTGGGCCTTGTACGCCGCGTTGGATTTGGGCGCAGTCGCCAGATAGAGACAAGCCTGCACAATGGCGAGCTCGCCTTCAGGGCTGCCGAGGAAATCATAGGCGTCCTTCGCGGCAAGACATTGGACCAACGCCTGCGGATCAGCCAGCCCGACATCTTCGCTCGCAAAGCGCACCAGGCGCCGCAGCACATAAAGCGGGTCTTCGCCTGCCACCAACATCCGGGCGAGATAGTAGAGGCTGGCCTGAGCATCTGATCCGCGCAGGCTTTTGTGCAAGGCTGAGATAAGGTTGTAGTGTCCATCGCGATCCTTGTCATAAACGGGCATGCGGCGATGGAGGAAAGCGGAAAGCCCAGCCGGATCAAGCGGCTCATCCCCGCCCAATTCCAATAGCGTTTCGGCCTGATTGAGGAGGAAGCGGCCATCGCCATCGCTGTTGTTGATCAAGGCGGATCGAGCGTCAGCCGTCAGCGGCAAAGTGCGGCCCATTTCCGCTTCGGCGCGGGCGAGCAATTGATCGAGCGCGACCTCATCCAATCGATTGAGCACCAACACCTGAGCGCGGCTGAGAAGTGCTGCGTTCAACGCAAAACTCGGGTTTTCGGTCGTCGCTCCGATCAAGACGACAATGCCTTGTTCGACAAAGGGCAAGAACCCATCCTGCTGCGCCCGATTGAAGCGGTGAATTTCATCCACAAAGAGCAAGGTCCGTTGCCCCCGCGATTGAGCAAGCTCAGCTTCCGCAAATTGCTTCTTCAAATCAGCGACGCCGGAAAAGACCGCCGAGATCATCGCAAAGCGCATGCCCGCTTCTGCCGCGAGCAGCTTTGCAATGCTGGTTTTCCCCGTGCCGGGCGGCCCCCAAAGGATGATGGAGGACAAGCTCCCTTGCGCAACCATCCGGCCCAAAGGCCCCTGTGGTCCAGTCAAATGATCTTGGCCCACGACATCCGCCAGCCGCTCCGGCCGAAGCCGATCCGCAAGCGGGGCACGCACCACTGGGGCGGCTTGCGGGAAAAGATCGCTCATCGTGCGATGCGCAGATAGGCGTTCAAGACAGCGCGGTTGACCTCATCCCAATCATAGGCCCCTGCTGCCTCCGCGCCTGCCTTGCCATGCGTCGTCCGCAATGCCGCATCCGTGACATAGCGTTCCAGCACATCAGCAAAGTCTGAAATGGCCCCGGGCTTGATCAGCCGCCCCGTCACGCCATCAGTCACTAGATTCTCGCTCCCTGTCGCGCGAGCCGCGATCACCGGCAAAGCGCAAGCCATCACTTCCAAAGTCACATTGCCGAAGGTTTCCGTGACGGAAGGATTGAAGAGCATATCCAGACTCGCCGCCGCTCGCCCCAAATCAGCGCCTGATTGAAAGCCGACATAGACGGCATCAGGCAGCCGCTCTTCCAACCAGCCCCGCGCAGGGCCATCGCCAATGACCAGCACGCGATGCTTGATCTCGCGACCGGCAAGTTCGCGGATCGCATCGGCAAAGACATCCAGCCCCTTTTCCATCACCAAGCGACCAAGGAAGCCAATCACTACCTCATCGTCGGCTATGCCAAGCGAGCGCCGCCATTCCAGAGAGCGGCGCTCGGGGTTGAAGATGGTCGTATCAATGCCCCGCGCCCAAATGCCAATGTCTTTGCCCAAGCCATCATCGCGCATCATATCGGCCATGGAAGGCGAAGGCGCGAGCACAACATCGCAGCGATTATAGAAGCGCCGCAGCATCCGCATGACCGTTGGCACCATCCAGCCAAGGCCATAATATTGGAAATAGGTCTCAAACCGCGTGTGCATAGAGGCAAGCACGGGAATGCCCTTGGACAGCCCCAAGCTGACAGCGCGGTGGTTCATATAATCTGGGGCGGCGACGTGAATCATGTTGGGACGGAAGCGCTCAATATCGTCCCGGATCGAAGCTGGGAGACCCAGCGCGACACGATATTCGCCTCGGCCTGGAATTGGGATGGAAGGCACGCTCACTAGATCGCCGGTCGGCGCAAAGGCCGGCGGATCGTTGGTTGCCGAATAGATGCGTACTGCGGCCCCTTGGCGGAGCAGAAATCCGACCAGCCGGTTCAGCGCTTGGTTCGCCCCATCGCGCACATAATTATAATTGCCACTGAACATGGCAATGCGAAGCTGATCCGGGCGCGTAGGCTGTGTCATAAAGGGGCGTTTGTCATAAAGGGCTGGCCCTAGGCCCTAAACAAGACTCTTTGAAGCCTGTTCGAAAACATCCTTGCTCAGATCCGGAACCGCAAGGATGCGCGTCAGCTCTGCCTTCATCAGGCCGGCTCGCCCTTCATCGAAGCGCCGCCAGCGCCCCAGCGGCGGCAGCAATTTGGCCGCTGTCTGCGGATTGATCGGATCAAGTGCGATCACAATATCCGCCAAGAAGCGATATCCCGCCCCATCCGCACGATTGAACTGATGCTGATTGACGGACAAGGCCCCTGCAAGCGCGCGCACCCGGTTGGGGTTGGTCAGGCTGAAATCACCATGGGCTTGAAGGCTTGCCGCCGTTTCAATCACATCCTCGCGGGCCGCCATCACTTGCGCCGAAAACCATTTGTCGATCACAATCGCATTGTCGCGATATCGATCATAAAAGGCATCAAGCGCAGGCTGACGATAAGCGCTGTCTCCATTGATCAGGGTCTGAAGCGCCGCCAACCGGTCGGTCATATTGTCTGCGGCCTGATATTGGGCATTGGCGAGCTCTGCGGCGTCATCGGATGCAGCCGACAAATATCCAAGCGCGACATTGCGCATCCGCCGCCCGCCCTTGGCCGCGGGCGTATATGCATAGGTGCCTTTGCCATGGAGATCATATTTGGCCTGCCAATCGCCTTGCAGCGCTTGGGCCAAATCGGTCCGCAGGCCTTCCCGCGCCTGATGCACGGCATCGGGATCGACGACCAGCAACTGATCGCCAATGAAGGCTTCGGAGGGGAGGAGAACAGCCTCGGCCACAAAGGCGGGGTCCAGCGCGTTGGAGGTGAGCGTGTTGCGCACCGCCTTGATCACCGGATCATGATCCGCTTCGCCTTTGGTGACTTTGGCCACAAGTGTGTTGACCATCAGTTGCTGGATCGCTTCGTAACGGCCAAAGGGATCATCATCATGGGCGGCCAAGAAGGCAAGCTGTTCGGCATCCCGCTCGCTCTCGACGATGATGGGGGCCGAAAAGCCGCGATTGATCGAAAGCGCGGCGCGTTCGGGCTTTGGCGAAATGCGAAGCTTTTGGCTCGTTCCCGTCAGCAGCTCCACCCGGTCATCCAGCTTTTGGCCGGTTGCTTGATCGAAGACCGCAAGGCTCAAAGGGATGGCAAGCGGCGCAGCGCCCGTCTGGCCCGGCGTATCAGGAACAGTCTGATCAATGGTTAGCATCAACGCCTCAGCATCTTCACTCACCGCAACCGCGACCTTCGGCGTGCCCGCTGTGGAATACCAAAGGCGGAACTGCGTCAGGTCTGCACCTGTGCCCTCTTCCATCGCCTTGATGAAATCTTCGCACGTCGCTGCTTCGCCATCATGCCGATCAAAATAAAGATCGCTGCCCGCGCGGAACTTCTCTGGCCCCAGCAGCGTGTGCATCATCCTTATGACTTCCGCGCCTTTGTTATAAACAGTCGCGGTGTAGAAATTGCCGATTTCCATATAGCTATCAGGGCGGATCGGGTGCGCCAGAGGCCCGGCATCTTCCTGAAACTGGCTGGCGCGCAGCATCCGGACATCTTCGATCCGTTTGACCGCTGACGAGCCCTGATCCGCCGAAAATTGCTGATCGCGAAAGACGGTGAAGCCCTCTTTCAAGCTCAGCTGAAACCAATCGCGGCAGGTGACGCGATTGCCGGACCAATTGTGGAAATATTCATGCGCGACAATGCCCAGCACATTGTCATAATCCAGGTCCGTCGCGGTATCGGCATCGGCCAGGATATAGCGGCTGTTAAAGATGTTGAGGCTCTTATTCTCCATCGCGCCAAAGTTGAAATCGGCGACGGCGACAATGTTGAATATGCCCAGATCATATTCCCGGCCATAGACATCCTCATCCCATTTCATGCTGGTTTTGAGGGCATCCATCGCATGGCCGGTCTTTGGCAAGTCTGCCTCATCAACCCAAATGGCAAGCTCCACCGCTTTGCCGCTCGATGTGGTGAACGTATCGCGATTGGCGGCCAGTTTGCCCGCGACCAGCGCGAACAGATAGGATGGCTTGGGAAAGGGATCGACCCACTCCGCCCAATGTGTTCCAGCATCGCCATCGCCCGAGCCGGTCAAATCGCCGTTGGAGAGAAGCACCGGAAAATCGGCTTTGTTCGCGTTCATCCGCACAGCATAGCGGCTCAAAATATCGGGCCGATCCGGGAAGAAAATGATCCGCCGAAACCCTTCCGCTTCGCACTGGGTGCAGAGCATCCCGGAACTGGCATAAAGCCCCATCAGCTTAGTATTGGCCTGCGGGCAAAGCTCCACCGAGACTTTGATTTCGGCTTGGGTGGCGGAGAGCGGTATGTGCAGATCGCCCGCCTCAAGGATCCACGGATGATCTGCGCCGTCGACTGTAACGGAGAGCGGCGTCAGCTCATCGCCATCGAGCACCAGTGGCCGATCATGGGCGCCATTGCGGGTGACGGTGAGCGTCGCCGTAACAATCGTGCGCTCTGCGGCCAGATCAAAATCCAAATGCACATCCGGCACCAACCAATCCGGCGGCAAATAGTCTTTCAGATATTTAACCGGGGGCTGAAGGGCGGCAGAGATGGAGTCGAGCATGGCGCTGAGACTAGGGGCGAATGAGAGGGAGGGCAACGGGTTTGGGCCTTGTCCGAAGCCCCAGCTTTTGCGCTCGTCAAAGGGTATGTTGCGGAGCAAGCGGAAAAGAGCAGATTCCAATTGCTTGCTTTTGCTGGGCCAATATGGTGAATAATAGCATGAATTGGGGTTGATCTTAGAGAACGGGGGCGAAGTCTTTGTCGCTTTTACGTCGCGTAACTCTGTCATCTGGAAATGCAGGTTTAGGCAAGCTTGCTCTCCTGTTTCTGTTCGTTACTGTTCCTTTGGTCGCCGTGGCACTAGCAGTTGTAAATGCCAACGTTTCCGCGCAGCTGTTGTTTCGAGATTTAGCTGCTGTGGCTGGCTATCATCCCTTTACCGGCGCAATATCCACGCTTGGCTTGCTGGCCTGGGC
The DNA here is from genome assembly GCA_002478575.1 of Sphingomonadales bacterium UBA7473. Taxonomy (GTDB): domain Bacteria; phylum Pseudomonadota; class Alphaproteobacteria; order Sphingomonadales; family Sphingomonadaceae; genus Aquisediminimonas. The sequence goes on from DLOX01000052.1 coordinate 29,191, forward strand.
CGCAGCTTCGGCCATTTGGCTATGCGCCGCTTTCCTTGCGTCTATGAAAAACGCTCCGTACCCAAAGAGCTATGCAAGCGCCTCAGCTTTGACCGCTTATCTTATGGTCGATGACGCGTTCATGATCCACGAAAGTATCTTTCCCAAGATTGCCCATCAATCGGAAGTGATCTTCCTCATTTCTATCGCAGTTGCCGCTCTTATTTTTGCCTTTTTGGCGCGCTCAATGCTTTTGCGGACGCCGCTTTCATTCAGTCTCTGTATTCTTATGCTTCCTTTGTCGATGGCGATTGACGTTTTTCCGGTGCAGACCCTATTTGGGCATGAAGAAACACGCTTGATCGTTGAAGACGTCACGAAGTGGATTGGCATTATCGGTTGGATGATGGGCTCATTCTGGCATTTTCTCGATGTGGTCGGTCGAACAAGTGACTGAGCTAAGGTGACGGAATTACGATGACAGCGATGGCACGTCTCTCACCGTAATTCACATGCTACGGAGGGTTGGCCTTCTTGATTTGAAATGTTCCAAATGTTGTTTTATTGACATTTTGAACTTTTTATGTTCTACTTTGGCGATGACTTTGGTATTCGTCACTTCCCCTTCATGCCATGCCGCCACGCTCTTGCGCTCGCCCCCATCAGCGCCACTCAAAGCACATAATTTCACTGTTACCTTGCGCAGTTTTCCGTGGGTTTCGGTCGGCCGCGGGCCCTTTTGCACGCGGGGTTGGGCGAGAGGGATGGTGAAGCGCAGGTCATGCGTCCCAAACCGCATTTCACTGTTACGTTCGGCAGAAATGCGTGTGTTTTTAGGCCTAAGCCCTTTTTTGCCGCTCACTCCACTCGCATCCATTCCATCCACCAGTTCCAGGTCCAGCTTTTGCCGCCATCGGTTGAGGCGGACTGGTGCCAGCGGCAGCCGTTGGCTGTGATCTTGTCCCACACGCCGCGATATTGGGTGGATTTGCCGTCGGCGGTTTCCTGACCTATGAAAATGCCTTCACCATCGATGAATTCGCCGAGCTGCGGCTCATTGACGACGCCATTCCAGGTGCCGGTCCAATGGTCGGTCCATTTCTTTTCCTTGGGCCGCCAAACGCGCAGGCCCATGCCGCGATGGCTGCCAACGGGGATGCGCAGTTCCTCGATGCTCACTTGCCCGCTCATGACCGAGAAAACCGTCGCTTCGCCGGGGAATTCTTCCCACTGGTCCGTTGTGCCATCCTTCAAGCGCCTGTTGGCAATGCGCCATTCCCCGGTGAGGAAGTCAAAATCCCCCACGCCTTTGCCGGTGATGATCCCTTTGCCGCTGGGTTGATAACTCATGTCCATCTCTATGCCTCCCTTCACGCCACGCGTGTCCAATCCATATACCAATTGCGATCCCAGTTTTTGCCGCCGTCGCGGGACATCATTTGATACCAGCGGCAGGATGTCGGCGTGATCTTGTCCCACACGGCCTTCACCTTCACAGCTTTGCCGTCCATCTTGTCATCGGCGAGGAAGATGCCTTCGCCATCGATAAATCGGCCCAATTGGGGTGGATTGACGATGCCATCTTCTGCGGCTGTCCAATGATCGGCCCAGAGCTTTTCCTTGGGGTGCCACATGCGAACGCCCATGCCGAAGATGCTGCCATCGCCGCGCCTGAGTTCTTCAATGCTGCCTTGACCGCCGAGGATGCGGCGCACCGTCGCGCTGCCATCGCGCACGTCGGTCTTCGCGGGATCGAAGCGGCGATGCTTGATCCGCCATTCGCCAGTGAGGAAGTCAAAATCGCCCGGACCTTTGCCGGTGATCGTGCCTTGAGGGGCGTCTGCGGCTCGGGCGAGGGTGGGGTAGGTGGCGGCAAAGGCCAGCATTCCACCGCGTCCAAGCAATTGTCGCCGGTCAATCTCGCTTAGCATGTCTCATCCTCTCGGTGTGTTGGGACTTGGAGCTAACGCACAATAACTGACATCTTCTGTCAGCTATTTCTGCTAGAGTAAAAAAATGCGTGCGAGCCGCCTTCTTTCGATTCTGATTCTGTTGCAATTGCGCGGGCGGTTGACTGCGGAGGATTTGGCGGCGGAGTTTGAGGTCTCTGAACGCACTATCTACCGGGACATTGATGCGCTGAGCATGGCAGGCGTGCCGGTCTATGGTGATCGCGGGCCGGGCGGAGGCTTTCAACTGCTCGAAGGCTATCAAACGAAGCTCACTGGTCTTGATGCCGAGGAGGCAGAAGCCATGCCAATGATGGGGATGGCCAGTGCCGCGGCGCAGCTTGGGCTGGGGGCAGCGGCTCACGGCGCGCGCAACAAGATGTTGTCCGCACTTCCTTCGGCGCGGCAGCTGAACGCAGATAAGGTTGCACAGCGCGTGCATTTCGATCCGGTCGAATGGTATCGGGCAGCAGAGTCCTTGCCTCATCTTCCGGCCATCGCGCGGGCCGTGCTTGATCAGCAGGCCATCGCGATGCGCTATGAAAGCTGGAAGGGGGTCAGGGATTGGCGCGTTCGGCCGCTTGGTCTCGTGATGAAGGCAGGTGTCTGGTATCTGGTGGCGCTGGGCGGGGAAAAGGCGATGATCTTTCGGCTTTCTAACATGTCGGATGTCGAGATTACCGACCAGCCATTTGACCGTCCTCTGGGCTTCAATCTTGCGGCGTGGTGGCAAGCTGAACAGGCGCGCTTTGAGGCGGAGCTTCTGGATGATGTTGCGACGCTTCGGGTAACCGCTTTAGGCGCAAGGCGATTGCTAGAGACTTCTCCTTTGGGCGCAGACGCGGTGCGGGCGGCGGGTCCAGCGCGGGATGGCTGGTTGGAGTTGACCATGCCGGTTGAGAATAGCGACCATGGTGCCCGACAAATTTTGGGGCTTGGCGCTGAGGTGCAAGTGGTTGGGCCCGCTGACTTTCGGAGCAGGGTTCGCGAACTGGCGCTGGGCATATTGAGCCAAAACGAGCGCTCTAAAGATCAGCAGCCAGCGCCGCAACCAACCGGTTCCTGATCGCAATCAGTTCGTTGAGGGGAGTTCCGATTCCTGTTGCCCGCGCAGGCTCGGTAGCGGGAGCCTCCATAACCGGAGCAGCTTCACCCTTGCGCTCTTTCAAAAGCTTTTGCACGCCCTTGATCGTATAGCCTTCAACATTCAGCCAGCGGTTGATCCGCCGGGCAAGGTCGGCATCTTCGGTGCGATAATATCGGCGATTGCCGGCGCGTTGCAGGGGCTTCAGCTGGGGAAAGCGGGTTTCCCAATAGCGCAGGATATGTTGGGGAAGGCCAAGCTCAGCGGCCAATTCTCCGATCGTCAGAAACGCGTTCGAGGATTTTCCGCTGACTTGGCTCATTTGGCGATCTTAGCCCGCCGCTATGATCCTGTCGCGCATTTTTTGGCTGGCGCGGAAGGTCAGGACCTTGCGAGCTTCAATGGGCACTTCAACGCCTGTTTTGGGGTTGCGGCCAATGCGTGCATTCTTCTCTCTGATCTGGAATGTACCAAAACCTGAGATTTTGACATCTTCACCGCGAACGAAAGCGTCCGTCATATTGCCGATCAATGTGTCGACAATCTCATAACATTCAGCACGGGATAGACCTATCCCTTCATACAATGCCTCGGAAATCTCTGCCCGAGTTAGCGTGGCTTTATCCGCCATTGCGTCCCCCTCATACTCATACTCATACTCATCGACCCTCATCGACAATTCACAGTAGCGCGCGCTGCTGCTGGGTCAACAGATGTAAACTACATTCTTATGACCGCAGCACCCCATGTAAAGCCACCGCCCATCGCTTCCAAGACGGCAACTTGCCCCGCTTTAATCCTGCCATCTTTCACCGCGATATCAAGAGCCAGTGGCACAGATGCAGCTGAAGTATTGGCGTGTTGATCAACCGTTACAATGACTTGATTGGAAGCGAGGCCCAGCTTGCGCGCAGTCGCATCCAATATCCGCAGATTGGCTTGATGCGGTACCACCCAATCAATGTCGTCAACAGAAAGCCCAGCCTTCTCAACAACTTCACCCATGACGGCAGCCAAGTTGGTCACGGCGTGGCGGAATACTTCTGATCCCTTCATCCTCACTTTGCCAACTGTCCCTGTGGTTGAAGGGCCGCCATCGACATAGAGCAGATCATTATAACGTCCATCGGCGTGGAGCGCTGTCGTAAGGATGCCGCGGTCGCCTTCTTGCGCTTCGAGAACGACGGCGCCCGCGCCATCCCCGAACAGCACGCAGGTCGCTCGATCTTCCCAATCAAGGATGCGGCTGAACGTCTCTGATCCGATGACCAGTGCTCGATTCGCGGCACCTGATGTGATCATCGCGTTGGCGACGCTCAGGGCATAGAGAAAGCCTGAGCAGACCGCAGCAACATCAAACGCGATGCAATCATTGATGCCAAGCATCGCTTGGACCTTGGTTGCGCTGGAAGGGAAGGTTTGATCAGGGGTCGCCGTCGCCAAGATGATCAGGTCGATGGCGCTGGCGTCGATGCCCGCTGCTGCCAAAGCTTCTTTGGCGGATGCTGCGCCAAGCGTAGCCGTTGTTTCTTCAGGGCCTGCGATGTGGCGATACTTAATTCCTGTGCGCGCGACGATCCACTCATCAGATGTATCAACGGTTTCGGCCAATTCTGCATTGGATACGCGCCGCTCTGGCATGGCCGAACCGGTTCCAACGATCACGGCCCGTCTTGTCATCCCGCAGCCTTCATAGAGAGTCGCGCCAGATCATCAGTGATCCGCCGCGTAATATCGTCCTTCGCCAATCGGGCCGCCACGATAATGGCATTGGCGACACCCTTGGCATTGGCAGAGCCATGACTTTTCACGACAACGCCGTTCAGCCCCAAGAATACAGCGCCATTATGATTGTTGGGATCAAGATGGTGCCGCAGCAATTCGGTCGCTGGGCGAGAGACCAAGAAGCCGAACTTAGACCGCAGCGAGCTGGTGAAGGCGCGCTTGAGCAAATCCGTGACGAAGCGCGCTGTGCCTTCAATTGTTTTCAGCGCGATATTGCCGGAAAAACCGTCGCATACGATGACATCGGTTTCGCCGCGGGAAAGTTTGTCGCCTTCGACGAAGCCCAGGAAGTTCATCTGCAAATGAGCTGAGTCTTTGAGAACAGCGGCGGCATCGCGGATCTCATCCGTGCCCTTCATATCTTCGCTGCCAATGTTGAGTAGGCTTACCCGTGGCTCAGCAAGCCCCATGGCTGCACGGGCATAGGCGGCGCCCATGACTGCGAATTCAACCAAATTGCGCGTGTCGCACTCGGTATTGGCACCGAGATCAAGCATCACGACATCATTGTCGCCAAAGGTGGGGAGTAAGGCCGCAAGTGCGGGCCGATCAATGCCGGTCATGGTGCGCAATGACAATTTGGACATGGCCATCAAGGCGCCGGTGTTGCCCGCAGACACAGCGGCGTTTGCGCCGCCCTGCTTCACCAGGTCAACGCACACACCCATGCTGCTGGTCTTGGATCGGCGAATGGCTTGGGCAGGCTTGTCATGGCCAGAGATCACGTCATCCGCATGCTGCACCGTAACGCGATCGGCGAGGATCGGGTGGGCCTTCAGCTGCTGCTGGATAGGATCATCATGGCCAACAATGCAAAAGCGCAAATCGCCCATGCGCTCCGCAGCAAGGGCCGCTCCAGCGATCATGACTTCAGGCCCGGTATCGCCGCCCATAGCGTCGATCGCAATGATTGGCGCTTCCGCCATCAGGCCTTGTCTCCCCCGCGCTGCCGCCCCGGCACTTGATTAATCCGCGACAGGATTAGCCTGCGACAGTGATGACTTCGCGACCGTTATAATAACCGCAGCTGTTGCAAACATGGTGTGGGCGCTTCAATTCGCCGCAGTTTTGGCATTCTTGAAAAGCCTCAACCGTCAAAGCGTGATGGCTGCGACGCATGTTGCGCTTGGAAGGCGATGTTTTTCTCTTGGGTACAGCCATTTTGGCACCTGTTCTTTCAAAATCTCAAACCGAATTTCACCTTCGCAACACAAATGCCCGAAGGGCCACCGATCCTATGAGGAGACGGCCTCGGGCAAACGCACGCTGAGCGAATGGAAGCTCCTATACAGATTCGCGCCGTTGTTGCAACTCTTGATGTCATCGGGCAGATACAAGCCGAGATAAGAGAGAGGGGCATGAAATGATATTACCAATTGCACTGACAGCGGCAGGCCTGGCGGCCATCATTAACATCTGGCTCGCCATTCGCTGCGGCCAAGTGCGCACCAGCCAGAAAATCTCAATCGGCGACGGGGGCAATGATGCCTTGATCCGCCGGATGCGCGCGCATTCCAACTTTGTAGAGTTCACACCCTTCGTTTTGATCCTGATTGCCTTGATCGAATATTCGCAAGGCACCAGCACTTGGCTTTGGGTTGTGATGGGCGTCTATATGCTGGGCCGCGTGGCGCATGGCGTTGGCATGGATGGCGGCGAAGGCATCACCGCAAAGGGCCGTGAACTGGGCATTATCTTGACCATGCTGATTCTGATCGGCTTGGGCGGATATGCCATTGCTATCCCGCACATTTCGGGACCGGATATTGTTGAAGTTGATGCGACGGGCGTTCCTGCCAATTGAGCTTGGATAGCAGAGCGAGGGAGCGAAACTCCCTCGTTCTACGCCGCTTCTTTCAACAACTCCGGCGTGTTTATCTCAGGCGTTTCCACAAAGGCGGACCGGTGAAGGTCAAGCCCATATTCGGCGCGCAGGTCCAAAAGTGGCCGATCCAACATCTTTTCAAATGCCACAAACTGGAGGCTCTTTGCGCGGCGGCCATAACCCCAACCATCGGTGATGGCATCCATCGCGGGCTTGATCAGATGCGGATCGACCAGCGCCGCATGGCTAGTGATCACTGAAATCCACATCGCCGAATAGGGAAAGTCCATCTGCGCCAGTTGAAAGGCTTGGAGCGACAATTCCTGAAAAGGTGTAGCGCCATATCCCGTCAAGACATGGTGGAGATCATGCGTCTGGAAACCCCTGAGCACCTTATATTGAAGAACTTCAGGCATATCGTCCAACTTGCCCGTCGCCTGATATTCCTCATGCAATTCGCGATATCCCATCGCCAACCGCTCGACGAGATCATTGTCGACCATGAAGCGGAGATAAGCCTCGCCCAATGTGCCCGGCGCATAGCCTTCCAATGAAGCAATGGTGAAAGGCTCAGCATACCAGGCCTCTTTGGCGAGCGGTCCATGCTCGGGATGCTCTTCAATCGCAGCCACATATTTCTGAACTGCATCGGCCGGGGCCGATTCCCACCATTCATTGAACAGCAGATGGACGCCATAATCGTAGAAATTGTCGACGCTCGTAAGAAACTTCTCACCAAAGACACGGTTTACGGGTTGCACCATGGTTGGGCTCCTCTCCCTATCGGTTGAAGAGATTAAAGGCCCGATTTACCCCTTCGTCAAGTCGCGGGCTCAGGTCAGATAAGTCATATATCCGAAGTTGATGATCCAGCCCGCGCCGTAGCCGAGAGCAGCAACAGCCAGATATTTAATCTCCTGTGCCAACTCAAAAATGCCCGCACGATGCAGTTTGAAATTGGCGTAAATCTGCGTCACGATAAGAGCGATAACCAAAGCGGGTACAATATGAAGCGGCCCGAAAGCGACAAAAAGCGCATATCCGCTGAGGATGAGACTTACCAACCGGACCGCGCTGATTTCCATCGTCACCTTGGCTTCTCCCACCGAGACCAATGCGGCATTGGCGGTGTTCACCATCAGACTGAGGATTCCACAAATCGACAGGATAGAGAGGTAAGAAGCAACAAAAGCATATCGATCATCATAAAGGATATCGACGATCGTGCTGGAGAGAGCGGCGAAAGCGGCAAAGCTGAACAGGAGCATCCAACGCGATTTTTGACCAGCGCTGTAGTAGGTTTTGGCTACAGACTTTGGGTCGCGCGAATGGGCCTCTGCGAAGGCCGGGAAAATCAAGCGGTCAACAAATGGGCCCACAATCCCATTGGGAGCCGCCGCGAGATTGGACGCCAACGCGTAGAGGCCGAACTGATAGGCACCCAAAAGCGGAGCGAGCACAAATTTGTCCAGCTGCCCCAAGAACAAGGTCATGGCACTGGATGGCAAAATGAAACGCCCAAAAAGCCAAACATCTCGTGCACGTTCTTTTGACCATTTCCATCGCCTGGCCATATTATCGAACAGGGCATAGCTCAGAGTGAGTTTTGCGAGAGAGCCCAAAAAGCCTCCAAAAATGATGCCCCAGAAGGATTCAAGGATAAGACAGAGGATGATGGATGAAATGACCTGCGTAACAACAGACGCCGCGTCCATAAGCGATAGCCGCCCAATGAGGCCCTTCCGCGTTGCCGTTGCAAAGGCCATTGATGTCAGCCCATCAAAGATTGGCGAAAGGCTCGCCACCATAAGGGCTAGCTCAACCTCCGGGACGTTTACATAGATGGATACTGGGCGGGCCAGCGCGAACAGCACCACCGCCAGAAGCACAGATCGCGCCAATCTAAGCGACCAAATCTCATCCAAAAAATCACGATCATCAAAGTTGTGATGACGAACCACATATTGGAAAAAGCCCATATCGGACAGGAGAGAGGCAGCGGCCTGCACCGTGGCTATGATGGCAATGATCGCAAAAGCCGTCGGCTCCAACAGCCGGGTCAGGATCACAGAACTTAAGACCCGCAAAGCCAAAAGAAAGACATTTGAGGAAACAAGAATGAACGTCTTGTTCTTCAAGAATCCTTGAAACCGGTCTTTCATGTTGATCGTCTGCATGGGTGAGTTTTGGCCAATTCAAAGGCAAAGCGAAGGGAATTGATGATGCAAAAAAAGGGGCGTCGCGAACTCGTTGACGAAGGCAGCAGCAGGGTCAACCATTTTGTTGCAGATATGGGTGGCCCTAACCTGCTCGACACAAGCCTCACCTGTTGCAATAAGCTGTAGGACTGCGTTGCGGAGAGGAAACCGCTCATGACATTTGAAGACTTTTATTCGGCCAGCATGGCCTTCGTGCTCGTTGGCTGGGCAGCTTTGTTGGCAGCGCCATGGAAGCGGGAGCTTTGCATCACCATCGCGCGGGGCGTCGCGCTGATCTTGGCGGTCACTTATCTTTATCAATTGATGTTCACGACCGTTCCCGTGCCAGAGGGCAATTTCATGACGCTTGCTGGAGTGACTGCCCTTTTCTCACTTGCCCCCAATGTGATGCTGGGCTGGAGCCATTATTTGGCATTTGACCTGTTCATTGGCAGCTGGGAAGTGGAGGATGCGGGGCGTCGCGGCCTATCCCATCTTTGGGTCGTGCCTTGCTTGATACTGACGCTGATGGTCGGGCCAGTGGGCCTGATCGCTTACTTCATCGTACGCACCATCGCGTCCAAGGCTATCCCTACATGAGCTGGGAAAAGGAAGTCGAGGAGATTAAGCGCCGCCGCTCGTTGAGCGAAGGGTTGGGCGGTCCCGACAAGATCCAACGCCAGCGAGACGCTGGGCGGCTGACGGTGCGAGAGCGGATCGCCGGATTGATTGATAAAGGGTCTTTCCGAGAAGTTGGCCAGCTCGGCGGCGTCGGCGAATATGACGCAGACGGGGCGCTCACCGGCGTCATGCCCGCGAACATCCTCTTCGGCCGCGCCAAGATCGAAGGGCGGCCCATCGTGGTTCAAGCCGATGACTTCACGGTGAGGGGAGGGGCAGCCGATGCTTCGCTCCATGCCAAGCTTTTGCAGTCTGAGAAGTTGGCGGGCGAATATCGCATGCCCTTGGTGCGCTTGATCGAAGGCACAGGCGGCGGTGGCTCGGTGAAGACGCTCGAAAAGACCGGCTACACCTATGTGCCGGAGGTTCCGGGCTGGGAAGTGATGGTTGAGAATCTTTCCCGGATTCCGATTGTCGCGCTGGGGCTTGGGCCTGTTGCGGGGCTAGGCGCTGGGCGACAAGTGATGGCCCATTATTCGGTGCTGGTGCGCGGCACTGCACAAATGTTTGTCGCGGGCCCGCCAGTAGTGGCCGCGGTGGGCGAACATCGGACGAAGGAAGAGCTGGGTGGCTCATCAATCCATGCCCAGAATGGCGCGATTGATGACGAGGCTTATAGTGAGGAACATGCTTTTGCGCTTGCCCGGGCCTTCCTCTCCTATCTGCCCAGCAGCGTGCATGAGCTTCCTCCCCGTGCCGCAAGCAATGATCCTGTCGAGCGGCGGGATGAGAGCCTGATCTCCGCTGTGCCGCGTGATTTGAAGATGCTCTACAAGATCCGCCCGATTGTCGAAGCGGTGGTCGATAAAGGCAGCTTCTTCGAAATTGGATGCCAACATGGCACCAGCGTCGCGACCGGCTTCGCAAGGCTGGACGGCTATGCCGTCGGGGTGATGGCGAGTGACCCGATGGTCTTGGGCGGGCTATGGACCGCCGCTAGCAGCCGCAAGGTCGAGCGCTTTGTTGATCTCTGCGATACATTCCATCTGCCGATCATCCATCTGGTTGACGTTCCCGGTTTCCTGATCGGCCGCAAAGCCGAAGAGGAAGCCACCATCCGCTTTGGCAGCCGCGCAATGATGGCGATTTATCAAGCAAAGGTACCGATCTGCGCCGTCATCCTGCGCAAAGCTTATGGGATGGCAGGCAGCGCCAATATGAACCACAGCCGTCACAAATGGCGCTTCGCCTGGCCCAGCGGGGATTGGGGCAGCTTGCCCATCTCAGGCGGATTAGAGGCGGCGTATAAAAGCGATTTGGCTGCAAGCGATGATCCGGCGGCTTTGCTCAAGGATATCGAAAAGCGCCTGAACGACGTCCGCTCACCCTTCCGCACTGCCGAGAAGTTTGGCGTCGAAGATATCATTGATCCCCGCGACACGCGGCCCATGCTCTGTGAGTTTGCAGAGGCGGCCTATCGCCTGCTGGAGGTGGGTGAAGTGAAGAAGGGCTGGCGGTGTTGAGTCACTAATCTGGCATTGTATCGTCATTCTTCAGAAATGAAACTGCCACCATAGAGTCACCGACACGCTCTAGCGCACCCCTGAGTTGAGTTTCAGGGGGCATTCACAATGAAAAAGTCACATCTGCTGTCGTCGGTGACGACTGTCCTAATCCTATTTTCTACTGCACCTGTTTGGGCACAAGCCGCCGCCGAAGAGGCCGGAAGCGAAGACGAAATCGTCGTTCGCGGGTCCATCATTGAAGCCCAAGCGGCCTCGGTTGAGCTGAAGCGCGAGGCCGATAATTTGATCGACGTCGCCGCTGCTGACGCGGTGGGCCGATTCCCAGACCAGAATAGTGCTGCTGCTTTGTCGCGTTTGCCGGCGGTCGCTGTGCAGCGCGACCAAGGCCAAGAGCGCTATATCCAAGTGCGTGGCGCGCCGAACCGCTGGACCTCTGTCAGCATCGATGGCGTTCCTGTCACGGGCGTTGACGAAGGCGGCACGAACCGGGCCTATCGATTTGACGCGGTGCCATCTGTGCTCTTGAGTGCGCTTGCCATCAACAAGTCGCTGACGCCCAATGTGACCGCAGAAGCCATTGTCGCGAACATTGATCTGCGCACTTACTCGCCGCTGTCCAAGAAGGGCCTGCAGCTTCAAGGCGATCTTGGCTATGGTTTCATGAACCTTGGCAAGGGGGAACAGCGCCAAGGCTCAGTTCGTCTGTCTTGGGCCAATGACGAAGTCGGCTTCGTGCTCGGCGCGTCCCATTATCGCCGCAACCAGCTGACCGACAACCGCGAAGTTGGCCTTTATGATGCACTTGGCCCAACCGAGCTCGATATCCGCCAATATGAACTGGTGCGTGAGAATAATGGCCTGTTCGCCGGCGTTGAATATGAACCCGAAGAAGGCCAGTGCATTTGGGCCAAGGGCATTTACACCATCTTCTTGGACGATGAGCAGCGCCACCAATTTGAATTCCGGCTGGATCGCGCGCGGTCTGGCACCCGCAGCTTAGCAGGCGGCGATTTGGTCGGCGTGCCCGTTCGTGGATCCTACAATCTCGCCAATTATCGCACGCGCAATTATATTGGCACCATTGGCGGTGAGTATAAAACCGATGATGATTTCACGGCGCGGATTGATCTCAACTACACGCGGACTGAGAACACGACTTACCTGCCGTTGTTGCAAGCCAGCACCTCAGGCCTCAACTCGCCGTCTTTGTCCTTTGACTTCAGCCGCCCGATTTTCCCAACAGTCAAATTGTTCCAGACTGTTGCAGGGGCAACGCCAGGAAGCGTCGCGCGTGGACCAGCGATTACCGGCGTTGACCAGAATTTGATCAACTCAGGCGGTATCCTGCTCCCCATCGTGCAAGACACCTTCTCTGATACATACTCGGTGAAAATCGATCTCGAAAAGAAGTGGGATGATCTGACTGTCTCGGCGGGCTTCCTTCACCAAGACCGGGACATTGACGGCTTCACCTTCGTCACTTCGACTTTCTTCTCACTGGCTGCGGCACCCGCAGGCGTCACGCCGCTCAATCCCACAGCTTATAACACCACAAAGCCATGGGATACCGGCTTCCCCTTGGGCGTCTCGTTCAACTATGTTGATAATAACCGTATGCGGAAGGATATTGATGCCTATCTCGGCAAGCTCCAAGCTGCTGGCTTGTTCAATCCCGCGACGCTTGCCCCTGCGAACAATCGCTATGATCTGACCGAAAAACTGTTGGCTGGTTATTTGATGGCCAAGTTTGAATTCACGGGCGGCCAAGTGGTTGCGGGTGTTCGCGTCGAGAATTTCAAGATTGGCAACAAGGGCACGGCGCTTGTCACCGTGCGCAATACGCCGCCTTTGACGGGCAACACCGTGGTTCCAACGGCGCTCTCTTTCGGGCAAAATTACACGGACTTTTACCCCAGCATCAATGCGAAATTTGATCTCGCGGACAATCTTGTTGCTCGTCTATCGGCGCAGCGCAGCATTGCGCGGCCGAGTTTCGGCGAAATCCGTGTCGGCTCCGCGATCAATGACACAACCTCTCCCGGCGTGATCGGGGCAGGCAATCCGGCCTTGAAACCTGAATATACAAATGGCGTCGATGGCAGCTTGGAATATTATATCGCAGGCGATGGCATCTTGTCCGTCGCGGCTTTCTATCGCGACGTGAAGAATGTGCTCTATTCAAACACCCAAGCGGTGGCGAGCGACGCCTTTGACACCAACGGCGTAGATCGCTCTGCCTATCAATTGACCTCAACCTTCAACGGCCAAAAGGGCAAGCTTTACGGGGTTGAGCTCAACTATCAGCAGCAATTCTCCTTCCTGCCTTCGCCTTTCGATGGTTTGGGCTTCCAGGGCAATGCGACCTTCTTGGACGGTGAATTTGATACGCAGGTGGTGAATGGCCTTCAGCGCAAAGGCGTGGGCTTCCCCGGCACGTCAAAGCGGATTTACAATGCCTCGCTCTATTATGAGAAATATGGCCTCTCCGCACGCGTCAGCTATCAATATCGCAGCAACTGGCTCGATACGCTGGGTGGCCTTGGCATTGGTGCTGGCACAGGGGATGAGTTCCGCAAGGGCTATGAGAATCTCGATGTGTCGCTGCGTTATAAGCTCACTGACAATTTCACCCTCTTTGCGGATATGGCGAACCTGACCAATGCAAAATATATCGCCTTTGAAGGCACGGAAAATAAGCCGACTGAAGTGGAGCAGATCGGGTCTCGTTATCTCTTTGGTGTTCGTTTTGGCTTCTAACGAAGGACAATAGACATGCTCAGATATGCCAGCCTCATCCTTTTGGCCTCGGCCGCCACTCCGGCCCTGGCAATTGACGATGCCAAGGTGTCGCGGATCGATGCCGACACAGTCTTGGTGCAGTGGAAAAATGCCGCGCCGGTTGATGTGTTGATCAGCGATACGCCGAGCCTGCCAAGCAAGACCAAGCCGGTTTCAGCCAAGAATGGCACGGGTGAGGCGCGCATCCCTTTGTCCGCTGCAAAGCGCCAATATGCTGTTCTACGCGACACAAAGAGCAAGTCTTATGTGATCGTGGCTGAGCGGGAATTGCCTTTGGCCAAGGGCTCTAACTTCCGCGATTTGGGCGGATATGTAGGGGCAGGCGGGCGCAAAGTGAAATGGGGGAAAATCTTCCGCTCCGGCGCTTTGCCTATGCTCAATGAAGGCGATTATCAGCTGCTTGGTGGCCTTGGCATCAAGACCATCGTAGACTTGAGATCAACCGACGAACGCCAAGTCGCGCCGACGCAGTTGGATGACCGCACCGGTGCCTTGTTCATTTCGAACGACTATTCGCTTCGCCCCCTGATGCAGCGGACCACGGCTTCGAGTGGCGAGAATATGTATAAGGGCATGGAGACTTTGCTTGCTCCTCAATTCCGGTCTGTGTTTCGGCGGCTGTTGGCCGATGATGGCGCAGTCATGTATAATTGCTCGGCTGGGCAAGACCGGACGGGGATCACAACCGCGTTGGTGCTGACGGCCCTTGGCGTCGATCGCAAAACCATCTTGGAGGATTATCATCCGTCGACGGCGCTCCGCCGCCCGCAAAATGAAATGCCTCCGGTCGATCCGGCGGATTATCCCGGAAACCTCATCGTCCAATATTATGCCGCAGCCGCCAAGAAGCCCGGTGGGGCAAAGGCCGAGCCGCTCTACAGCCCCAAAGGCACATCCCATCTCATCCAGTTTTTTGAGATGGTAGATAAGGATTATGGCGGGGTTCCGCGCTACATGGAAACCGTGCTTGGCATCACGCCAAGCGATGTGGCGCGCCTGA
>DLOX01000120.1 GCA_002478575.1 Sphingomonadales bacterium UBA7473
TCTTCCTCATGGTTGGTGAAGGAATAGGACACATTGGTTAGCCGGTCGAAGCTGATCACGCCATCGGGCTTGGGATAAGCGATGGGCGCGAAGAGATCTTTGCGCATGATTTCGCCATGATCGGCGTGATGCTTCATCGTGATGGGCAAGCCAATCTTCAGCGTGCGCATCCACATATCGATGCCGGCCAGCGCAACGCCGAAATCCTCACCATATTTGGCAATGGCAGGCTGCGCATTTTGAACGAGCTTCAGTTCAGTTGCGATCCAGCTGCCATTGAGGGTGGCTTGATAGTCGGCCAGCTCATCATGCTCGCGACCATTGGCGAGGGCTGCTGCGATGCTCTCTGCGGCCAACATGCCAGATTTCATCGCGGTATGGCTGCCCTTGATGCGCGGCACATTGACGAAGCCTGCGCTGCACCCAATCAAAGCCCCGCCGGGGAACGCGAGCTTCGGCACAGATTGCCAGCCGCCTTCATTGATCGCCCGTGCGCCGTAGGAGACGCGCTTACCCCCTTCCAGGATGGCGCGGATTTCAGGATGCTGTTTCCACCGCTGAAACTCTTCAAACGGGAACATGTGGGGGTTCTTATAATCAAGTGCCACGACAAAGCCCAAAGCGACTTGGTTATTGGCTTGATGATAGAGGAAACCGCCGCCCCAGCTTTCGCTTTCTGACAAGGGCCAGCCTTGCGTGTGGAGCACTTTGCCGGGGACATGCTTGGCGGGATCAATGTCCCACAATTCCTTCATACCAAGGCCGTAAACCTGCGGCTGGCAATTGGCTTCCAGATCATATTTGGCCTTGAGTTGCTTGGTCAGATGGCCACGCGCCCCTTCGGCGAAGAGCGTGTACTTCGCATGCAGCTCCATGCCGGGCTGGTAGTCGCCCTTGTGGCTGCCATCCTTGGCCACGCCCATATCGCCAGTGGCAACGCCTTTGACGGAGCCATCATCATTGTAGAGGATTTCCGCTGCTGGAAAGCCGGGGAAAATCTCAACGCCTAGGTTCTCAGCTTGGCTGCCCAACCAACGGCAGAGATTGCCAAGCGATCCGGTGTAAGTGCCCTTATTGTGCATCCAGCCCGGCGTCGCGATATGGGGGATGGCGAATTTGCCGGTGGAAGAGAGAACCCAGTGATGGTTCTCCGTCACCGGAACTTCGGCCATCGGGCAGCCTTGCTCCTTCCAATCAGGGATCAGCTCTTCCATCGCGCGGGGATCAAAGACCGCGCCAGACAGGATATGCGCCCCAATTTCTGACCCTTTTTCAAGGATGCAGACGGAAAGATCGGGGTTCACCTGTTTCAGCCGGATCGCCGCAGACAGGCCCGCTGGCCCGCCTCCCACAATCACAACATCATAAGGCATTGATTCCCGGTCACTCATCTCTTTCACCCTTTCAAGGCATTTTGCGGCTCGGTCCGTCCCGCATCAACCACCGCCGATCATATAGACTGGCGGAAATGGTTGACCAACCGGCGTTTCCGATAGTCTAGGGTGCTCCATGCTAGAGCCGCAGGATGCTGTCCAGACTGAAATGATCGTCAGTGCCCTTGATTGGTGGGCAGATGCGGGCGTCGATGTGCTTGTCGAGGATGAGCCGACCGTTTGGCTGAAGGCAAAGGATGTGCCAGCGGTGCAAGCGCCAGTAGCTGTTGCCGCACCCATCAAGCCACTGCCAGCGGCAATGCCCACCGAGCTTCCCGCCTTTGTCGATTGGATGATGCAGGGCGATTGTCTTGCCGATTGCGGCCCAGCGTCAAATCGAGTGCGCCCAGCGGGCGATCCCTCAGCCGAGTTGATGGTGATCGTCGACATGCCGGACATGGGCGACACCAGCCAAGGCTTGCTCATCAATGGCGAGGCGGGAGAGCTTTTCGACAAGATGCTCGGCGCGACGCACCAAGTGGATGGTGTCGAGCGCAACCGCAGCACCATCTATTTGGCGAGCCTTCTTCCGGGCCGAACGCCGACCGGAAATATCGATGAAACGATGCTGGCCGAGGCATTGCCGATCATCCGGCATCACATCGGTTTGATCCGTCCCAAAAAGCTCTGGCTGATGGGGCAAACGGTGAGCCGTGCCTTGCTTGGGGCGGATGCCGCGCCCGGGCAGGCTCGTTTACAGAAAGTTAACCATGATGGCAGCAACATGGTGGCTGTGGCGACCCATCCGCCTCGCTTCCTTTTGCAACAGCCAAAATGGAAGAAGGGCGCTTGGGAAGATATTCAAGTGCTCATTAAGGGGACACTCGCGTGACATTGAAGTTTGTTTTGGCAGCAGCATTGGTTCTTGGCGTAGCGGCGCCTGCATTGGCATCCGCTGATGTGAAGCCTGATGCCAAAGTGCCTGTGCAGCTCGGCCCCAATGCGAAGGCGATGTACAAGGATATCTTCGCTGCCATCAAATCCAGCCAATGGGCCGATGCTCAGGCGAAGCTAGCGGCCATGCCAGAAGGCCCACTCCATAATGTGGCTTGGGCTGAGCTCTATCTCGCCAAGGGATCGCCCAAGGTTGAGGGCGCGGCTTTGGCAGCCTTGGCACAAAAGGCCCCCCATTTGCCACAAGCCCGCCAATTGGCGGCGCTCGCCGAAGGGCGTGGTGCTTCGGCTTCATTCAACTTGCCGATGCAGCAAGAGCTTTATTGGCTGGGCACTGCACCGCGCCGCGGCAAAGTCGCTGGGTCTGATATGCGCGGGCTTCCTTTGGCAGGCCGGATCACGCCGCTGATCAAGAATGATCAGCCCAACGAGGCTGAGGCTGTGCTGGATGCCAATTTGGGTTCCTTGAATGATGAAACGCTCACCGAATGGCGGCACCGCATTGCTTGGACCTATTATCTGACTGGTGACGATCCGGCGGCTCGTCGCTTGGCGGCGGTCGCTGCCAAAGGCTCTGGTGATTTCGCGGCTCAAGCCGAATGGGTCGCTGGACTTGCCGCTTGGCGTCAGAAGGATTTTGCGGCGGCCTCCGCCAGCTTTGATGCTGCGGCTCGGCGTTTGACCGATTCTGAAATGGTTGCAGCTGCTCAATTCTGGGGCGCTCGTGCCGATATGTCGGCTGGCAAGCCAGAGAAGGTGGATGCCAAACTCAAAGCCGCCTCGCGCAATCCTGAGACATTTTATGGCCTGCTGGCGCTCAATCGTTTGGGCCTGAAAGCAAAGCCTGCTGAATATCCCAACCTCGCCAGTGTTGAGAGTTTGCCCAATGTGCGGGCTGCTTTGGCTTTGGAAGAAATTGGCGAAGACGATCTGGCTGATCAACTGATCCGCCATCAAGCCCGCATTGGCCGCCCGCAGGATCATGCGACGCTGGCCAATATCGCAGGGCGGATGAGCATGCCGGGCACGCAGCTTTGGTTGTCTCAGAACGGCCCTTCAGGGGCGCAAGCGTCTGTGAGTGCCCGTTATCCGGCGCCCAAGGATTGGAAGCCGACAGGCGGCTGGCGCGTGGATCGCAGTCTCGTTTATGCCCATGCACTTCAAGAAAGCCGCTTCCGTGTGAATGCGACAAGCCCGGTCGGT
>DLOX01000283.1:0-13925 GCA_002478575.1 Sphingomonadales bacterium UBA7473
GGGGCTGGCGCGTGCCCTTCCTGATCTCAATCCTGCTGCTCGCCATTTCGCTGTGGATCCGGCTCAAGCTCTCCGAAAGCCCGGTGTTCAAGGCGATGAAGGAAGCAGGTACGACATCCAAAAACCCCTTTGTCGACAGTTTCAAATATCCTGGCAATGTGAAGCGGATTTTGGTCGCGATGTTCGGCGTCGCCGCCGGTTTGACGGTGATCTATTATAATTCGCAATTCTACACGCTCTACTTTCTGACCGGCACAGCGCGCATTCCGGAGACTGACGCGTTGCTTTAGATGGCCATGGGTGCAGCCATCGCCGCGCCATTTTATGTGGGTGCAGGCTGGCTGTCGGACAAAGTCGGACGCAAGAAGATATTGCTGATCGGCTATGCTCTGACCATGGCGCTTACCTTTCCCTTGTTCTGGACGATGGCCGATGCGGCCAATCCGGCGCTATCAAAGGCGACGACAGCGTTCCCAGTGACGCTTGCCCTGCCCGAGTGTGACTTTGACATTTTTGCCGGCAAGCAAGCGACGGATTGCGGCAAAGCCCTGAACTTCCTGTCCAAGCGTGGCATTAGTTACAGCAAGGAAGGCGCTGAAACGGTGACGCTTAAGGTCGGCAATGCAAGCGTCGCTGGCTTTGATGAGAAAGCCTATATCGCAGCACTTGAGGCTGCGGGCTATCCCGACAAGTCAGACCCAGAACAGCGTAACAGCTGGGTCATTATCTTGATCGTCGCCACGCTGGTTGCCCTATCGGCCATGACCTATGGTCAGGTGGCCGCGATTTTGGTTGAAATGTTCCCAGCGAAAATCCGCTATACCTCGCTATCGATCCCTTATCATATCGGCACTGGATATTTCGGCGGGTTCCTTCCCTTCATCTCGCAATATATTGTCGTGACAACGGGTGGCGCGTTTAACGGGCTATGGTACGGCATTGGCGTAACCGCGATGGCCTTCATCGTCGCGCTGATCTGGTTGCCAGAGAATAAAGATAAGGACCTCGACTAGGCGCGGAGGCGCGGCTAGGCGGTGGAGATGATCGCGCCTCCTCCTTCGCCCAATCGTCTTCGCTTGTCGTCTGAGGCGCTTGTCAGCAATTGGCGCTGGCTAGTGCGACAAAGCGGTTCGGCGGCCTGCGGGGCGGCTGTGAAGGCTGATGGCTATGGCCTTGGTGCGGTTGAGGTTGTTGCGCGATTGGCGGCGGCGGGATGCCGGGACTTTTTCGTGGCGACTTGGGGCGAGGCTTGGGCGCTTGGCGCGCTGCCTGAAGGATGCAGCCTCTCAGTCCTTCATGGTATTCGCCCTGAGGATATGGAACTGGCCGCTCAGCTGCCTTATCGCCCTGTGCTCAATACAATTCGCCAAGTGGCGCTGTGGCGCTCCATCGGGCGGCCTTGCGATGTGATGGTCGATACGGGCATAAACCGGCTGGGGCTCAGCGTGGCGGATGTGACCGGAGGCGCGCTCGATGGTCTTCAGATCGATACGCTGATGAGCCATTTGGCATCGGCCGATGAGGAGACGGATCAGAACATGATCCAGTTAGCGGCATTTCAGAGTTTGAGGGGGCGGACCACTGCCAAGCGCATGAGCCTGGCGAACAGCGCGGGTATTTGCTTAGGCGCAGATTTTGCCTTTGATCTCACGCGCCCGGGGCTTGCGCTTTATGGCGGCATTCCCCGCGCAGAGGCGAAGGGCGCGATCCAGCAAGTGGCGTTCCCGGAAGCGCAGATCATCCAACGCCGCGCGCTTAATCCCGACGACAAGGTCGGTTATAACGCGACCTTCACCGCTGACCGCTCGATGGATGTTGCGATTCTCAACCTAGGCTATGCCGATGGCTATCTGCGGTGCTTTTCCGGAAAAGGAAGTGCCTCTGGTGGGCAGCTTCCGGTCATTGGACGCGTGTCTATGGACCTTATTGCCGTTGATATTTCCTCCGCTCCTGAGTTGGAAGAAGGGGAGTGGATTGGGGTGGATTATGATCTTCCGCAAACATCCTCATTGTCGGGCCTATCGCAATATGAATTGCTGACCGGCCTCGGCGCTCGATACGACCGCATCTGGGCATAGAAAAAGGGCCGCTCTTTCGAACGGCCCTCCTTCATTTTGGTTCTGACCTGTTAATCAGAAGTTGACGCGAACACCTGCATAGAAGGTGCGGCCAACGTTATCATAAATACCTCCGCCTTGGCCGACGCCAGCGAGGCCGCCAGGTGGCAAGCGATCGCCGATATTGTCTACACCGGCATAGATGTTGAACTTGTTGTTCACTTCATAGTCGAAGCGAACATCATGATAGAAGACATCCGAATAATAGACTTCAGCCGTCAAATCGGCATCTTCCGGTGGATTGCCATTATATGAGTTATAATCCTCATATTCGCCGATGAACTGACGACCGATATAGCGAAGATCATAAGCCACCGTCAGATTTCCACGCTGATACGCAGCAGAGAAGTTTGCAGTGAATGCCGGGTCACCAAGTTCGCTCTTGATCCGGTCTGGCACAGTTGGATTGTCTGGATCAAGGAAGTTTGTACGATTGAGCACATACGTTGACACCGTCCGAATATCCAACCGATCACCATTGTCGAATGAGCGCTGGTAGCTGACATCAAGATCGATGCCTTTTGCACGCAGTTGAGCGAAGTTGGTTGTGCTGACCAGCAAAGCTGCAGTTGCGTTAAAGGCACCATTGGCTTGCCGCGCATTAATCAAATCGCAAAAACGATTGTTCAAATCGGCTGCGTCATAGCAATTCCGGAGGATCGAGTTTGCACCGAGCACGGCGATCAGGTTTTTCACCTTGATGTCATAATAATCGACAGTGATCGTGAGGCCTGGAGCAAAGCTAGGCTGCGCAACAAGGCCAACGGTTAAACTATCAGAGGTTTCTGCGCTGAGGCCTGGGTTGCCACCTTGCAGAACTGAATCGCTTTCCGTTCCTTGGTTGTAGCTTGCTGGAACGCCATCAGCGCGACAGTTTGCCAACCGCGTTGACGTACCTTGGTTCACATTCTCGTCGTCGCAAGGGTCATCCAAGAAAAGGAAGGTCTGCGTCTGATCTGTGAACAAATCCCCCGGGGTTGGCGCCCGAACCGCCCGGGCAAAGTTAGCGCGGAAACGAAGGTCGGGAATCGGCGAATAAACAAGGCCCGCACTATATGTTTTGGTTGTGCCGGTCGCCCCTGCGCCGCTGTTATAGTCGGAAATCCGACCAGCGAGCAGGACCGTCAGCTCGTTGGCAAGCTTTGTGTCCTTTAGGATCGGGAATTGCAGTTCTGCAAAAGCTTCCTTAACTGCAAAAGTCGGTGGATCGAAATCAGGAATGGCATTCAAGAAAGTCGCACCGCTTTGCGTAAAGGCATCGAAGCCCGAGAAAGACTTTTCGCGCCGATATTCGCCACCCAAAACAAAGCGGACAGGTCCGCCGGGGAGTTCGAACAATTGCGAGCTATCACCACTGATGAAACCAGTGAAATCAAGCTGTGATACTTCTTCGGTCGAAATGCTGTTTGTCAGAACATAGTTGAGCGCGGCTTGTGACGGGCTGCCATTTCCAAGAATGTTGATTGGAACGCAAGCAGCGTCATTGTTGTTTGGATTAGCGTCAACATTGATCCGGCAAACTGGGTTTCCACCAACGCGCACAGAGTCGACAGCGTTGCGGAAGCGCTGCGTGACAAGATTGTTGGTCGAAATGCCCTTGCCCTTCAGCTTGCCATAGGTTCCGGCAACTTCGTACTTCCAGTCATCATTAAAAGTTCCGCCGAAACCGGCCACTGCCCGATAGGTATCGCGAGTCAATCGCTCTCCTCGACCGCCGAAATCTTCATTGTTCCGGTTGATGAAGAAGCCTTGTGAAATTGGAGGAATGCCGAAAACGTCTAAGAATTCATTGTTCAAGTTCCGAATTGTGGTAGCGTCGGCCGGGTTCAAGAACGCATTATCGTAACCGATAAACGCGTTTGAAGTCTCAGCGGAAGAGCAGTTATTTTCAACGCCTGCGATCCCAAAAATCTGGCCAAAGTCTGGATCTGCGCCGTTGCATGAACCATTGAAGAAGGTTGCTGAACCGGTGAATGCAGCTTTCAAGCGTGAGAACTTAAATTCAAAAAATGGCTTGAAAGCGTCACTGACGTCATAGCGCCCCATGACACTGCCCGTGAAACGTTCAAGCGCTGGGAACAATGTTCCGTTCTCAGAAAGGGTAGCCCCGTCTCCGCCCAGTTGCGTCGAGTCATCGACACCACGGAGTTCCCGCGTTGGCGTGGCTGCATCAACAAGTCTACCTTGCGAGTTGAAGCGATACAGGCGATTCAAACCGTTCGTCTGGCAGCCAGCAGGCTGAAGCGAAGGAGGTGTTTCGAAGAAGGGTGTGAGGCAGAAGCCAGAAACCGTGCCGCCTTCAGAAATGAATGCCAAACGCTGATTGCGTTCAAAGGTCAAATCAGGAATGCCGTCGCCCTCTGGGCCTTCGTCCGATGTGTCATCGGTTTGGGTGAAGCCGTTGATGCCAAAGAAAGCGCCGCTTTGCTCTGGACGATCACGGTTCGAAAGAAGACTGATCTTCGAATATTCGAACGATCCAGCAATATTGCCGCGACCGTCACCGAAATTCTTGCCGCCTGTGATCGAAGCGGAATAGCTCCCACGATCGCCACGGCTGGAGATGCTGCCTTGAGCATTCGCCTCAATGCCGTCGAAGTCTTTCTTCAGAACGAAATTGATCACACCGGCGATCGCGTCTGAACCGTAGACCGCAGAGTTGCCGCCGGTGACGATGTCAACACGGTCCAGTAATTCAAAAGGAATGGTGTTCACGTCAATCGAAAAGCCACCTGCGCCAGCCGACACATGGCGGCGACCATCGACAAGGACGAGTGTCCGTGTCGTACCAAGGCCGCGAAGATCAAGGAAATTCAGGCCGGCGGTGCCAATGAAGCGCGTGCTGTTCTGGCTCGAAAAGGTCGAACGCAGCGATGGCAGATCGTTTAGCGCGTCACCCAGCGACTGATCGCCAGACGTCAAAAGCTCATCAGGGCCGACCGACGTGATTGGCACGGCTGAATCAAGCGTTGGCCGCGCGATACGCGAACCGGTGACAACAATCGCCTGCTCAGGCGCCTCTTCAGCCTTCTTCTCTTCTTCCGAAGGGGCGGGTGCAGGTGCCTCTTGGGCAAAGGCCGAAACTGCAAACAATGCCGATGAGGCGAGCGCAGTGGCCGTCAAAAAACGGATCGATTTCATATCACGTACATCCCTATACTGTGGATCGCAGCGGCCGAGCCGCGCATGCCTCCCCACACCAATCTGTGCCGTTAAGGGCAAGCGAAAAGGACCAATCGGAGGCAAGCTAAGGCGCAATTCTTAAGACATGTGACAAGTCTGCAACAGATTTGCGACCATTTAAATGCGGACAGCGTGTTGCTCACTGTTGCATCTTTGCATCACAGCTGAATGATTCGTTAATGGACAGCGTCACTCAATTGCAACAAACCCGCAAATGTGGTGAGACCTCAATCATTCGCGCGGTCGCATGCGCGCAACACATTTGGTTAGGGATGACCCATTATGAAAATCGTATCGCGCCTTGCAGCGTGCACCGCGCTGTCTGCGCTGTCGCTTTCTTTTGCTCCAGCTTTTGCACAATCGGCTCCTGCTCCTCAGAAAGAGGCAGAAACTGACGTTGCGCCTGCTGAAGAAGAATCAGGCGACATCATCGTTACCGGCACACGGATTCCTTCGCCTCAGTTCGAAGGCAGCATCCCCGGTGCACAAATTACTGCCGCTGATTTCGAAGCACGTGGCTTCACCAGCGTTCTCGAAGCATTGAACGATTCGCCGCTTGTGGGGCCCGGCGCAACGCCAATCGGGAACGCTGGTGGACAACCAGCATCGCTCGGCGCGTCCTTCGTTGACTTGCTCGATTTGGGCACACAGCGCACCTTGACATTGGTCAACGGTCGCCGCTTCGTATCGGGCAACGCTGGTTCGCTCTTCGTTGCGGCAAACGCATCCGGTGGCCAGGTTGACTTGAACTCGATTCCTTCGGAGCTGGTTGAGCGGACCGACGTTCTGACCGTTGGCGGCGCTGTGGCTTATGGTGCAGACGCAATCGCCGGTGTTGTCAACGTGATCCTGAAGGATAATTTCAAAGGCGTCAGCCTGAATGCTCGTACGGGTGTGACAAGCCGCGGCGATGGCTTTAACTATCAGCTTGGCGGTGCTGCTGGCACCAGCTTCGCTGGTGGCCGCGGTAATATCGCGCTGTCGCTTCAGTTCAACCATGATGATGGCATCATGGGCAATCAGCGTTCAGACATCGCGCCGAACTTCATTGCGCCGAACTTCTTTGGGAACGGTGGCGTTCGCAATCCGTCTTTCAGCGCTGCTTTCCCACAGACAAATACGGCCTTTTTGAGCGCGGCCACGGATGGAGCGCCTGGCACACGGCTTAGCCCCGTTATTTTTGGGGGAAGCATTCTGACGTCTGAGTCGGGTAATGTATTCCAGTACACTGCGGCAACTGCGCCGACGGGTACGACGGCAGGAAGCTTCAGTGCAGTTGTTGCGGGGACTAATGCCGGTGCGCTGTTCAGCACCGCTGGAACCACTCAACTTGTTCCTGGAACCACTATCGCCGCTGCTCAAGCTGTTGGCGCAGCGGGAGCGCCAGCCGGCACATTTAGCCGTTTTGCGCCAACCACCTTGCCGACAGGCACCAATCCTTTGGCCGTCATTGGTGCGCTTGCGCCGCAGCTGCTCGCTCAAGCAACAGCCGGAACTGCTGCACAGCAGTCCACTCTTGCCCTGAGCTTGCTTCAAGCCAATCGGCCCACGCCGCGTGAATTTCTCGCCGCCAATCCAAACACGCCGTTGAACGCGTTCCTTGGAAGCTTCGTCCCGGCATTTTTTGATGTGCCAAACACGGATGCTGCTAGTGCTCCGTTCTTGCCACGCACAGCAGTTCCGCTTCGTTTTGACGGGGCTGGAAATTTGGTTTCCTACAACACGGGTAGTGTCGGTGCCACAGTTCCCGGCACTTTGGGCTCGGCACCAAATAGCGACTATTACAATCCGGCGAATTACACCGTCGTTCGCACGGAGCAGGATCGTTACATCGGCAACCTGATTGGTCACTTTGATCTGACCGACAATATCCGCTTCTACACCGAGAATCTTTTTGCTCGAGTTGAGAATTTGGCGATCCGCAACGCGGCAACGTCGAACAATATTTCCAACACCGCAACGGAAACAGCAACGATTGTTGCCAATCTGAACAACCCGTTCTTGTCAGCACAGGCTCGCGCCGCGTTGATCGCAGCTGGTGTCCCGACAACAGGAGCAACCGCAAATCTGTTTGTGCTTTCGCGCGTCAACCAAGACATCTTGGGCGATAACGAAGCAAGCGCCGACTCCACGACATTCCGCACGGTGAATGGCCTTAAGGGCAAGTTTGGCCTGTTTGGCGCGGACTTCCGTTATGATGCGGCTTTCTCCTATGGTCAGAACAAAGCGAAGATTGTTAACAAGAGCATTCGTGACATTGAATTCAACCTAGCGTTGGATGCAGTACGTGATGCAAATGGCAACATCGTCTGTCGCGTGCAGACCCCTGGTGCTTCCACGGCGACCCCGCTGGGTGTGATCACGTCTCAATTGGCGCGCTTGCCTGGCCCTGATGGTGTCTTGGTTGAGCAGGTCGTGCAGCGCGTCGTGACACCTGCAATGGTTACGGGCTGTCAGCCGCTTAACCCCTTTGGCAACAACCAAATGAGCCAAGCAGCAAAGGACTATGTGACGTTCACGGGCGTTGCACGCAACAAGAGCGAGCAAATGCAAGCCTCTTTCACACTAGGCACCGCATCCTTGTTCGAGCTGCCAGGCGGTGGCGTTGGCTTCGCTATCAACGCTGAATGGCGCCAAGACAAGCTGCAATATCAGCCAAGCCTTGAACAGCAATTGGGCGTCAGCCGGACGGCTGGCCTTGCTGCTACAAGCGGCACGGTGAAGACGATGGAAGGCTCCGTCGAAGCGCGGATCCCAATCTTTGGTGAAGACTTTACCATTCCCTTGTTCCAATCGCTGGAATTCTCGCCAGGCGTTCGTTTTGTGAAGCAAAATGGCGATGCTCCCGACGTTCGTCGTCTGAGCGGCATTGTTGAAACCAACGAGTCTAAGGGCAAATGGGATACGCTTTACACGTTGGCTGGATCTTGGAAGCCAATCCAAGACATCACCATTCGTGGTAACATTACCCGTTCCATTCGTCAGCCATCAGTGGTCGAACTGTTCCTCGGCAACCAAGCTGCGTTTAACACTCCGGTTGATCCCTGCACCGCAGCAAATATCGGTGCAGGTCAGTTCCCAGCAAACCGTCGTGCGAACTGTGAGCAAGAAGTGGTCCGCTTGGGCATTGCACCTGATCGTGCTTCGGCTGCCACATTCTTGGCAACCAACTTCATCAACTCGCAAGGCGTTGCTCTGCAAGGCGGCTTTGCTGGTTCTCCAACGCTTGCTCCAGAAAGAGGCAAGAGCTGGACGGCTGGCGCCGTACTTGAACCACGGTTCATCAAAAATCTGACTATTGCGGCTGACTATATTTCGGTTGAAGTGCGCAATCAGATCATTCCAACGACGCTCGCGAATGCTGCGAACTTCTGCTATGACAGCGCAACGTTCAATGACACGTCAGCCACGCTTGGCGTAAACACCTGCAGTTTCTTTAGCCGTGAACCAGCAACGGGCGGAGCAATCACCCAGTTCAACATCCAAAATGGTTTTGCGTCTGGTTTCATCAACTTGGGTGCTTTGAAGGTAAAAGCGATCAATGGATCTTTGAAATATAACTTTGATCTTGCTGACATTTTTGGTGGCAGCGACAAGGGTATCTTTAAGATCACGGCCAATGCTTATCACTTGATCAACTATATCACTTCGCCAGGTGGCCAGTTCACTGACAATCAAGAAAGTGCTGGTGCCTTTGCTCGTCCGAAGTGGGAAACTCAGCTGACCGGTCGATACGAGAATAAAGGCTTCTTTGCGCAATGGACTTGGAACTGGCAGAACAAGACGAAGGCCGCTAATGGCACGTTCAGCGCCTTCCTCACGCCCGAAAACCAAGACGTCATCGACTTCCCAGCCTTTGGTGTGCATGATGCCACGATCGGTGCGGATGTGAATGACAACTTCCGTCTGCAATTGGTTGTCCGCAATATCTTCGACAATCAATATGCCGGTCTTCGCGGATTTGCGAACGCATCCAGCACCATCTTTGGTCAAGGCCAAGTGGATCAGCTGGGTCGTCGTTTCCAAATGACGGCGCGTGTGAAGTTCTAAGTCTCTTTAAGAGCTTAGCCTGAAATCAGGGCGGCGTTCCATATCGGAGCGCCGCCCTTTTTCATTTCGCACCCGCAGCATCGTTTTGTTGCGCAATAATATTGCACCTGCTAACGCGCTAAAAATTCCAAGCATTTGAAGGCATTGATACATGGCCAAGGCAAAGGCGGGCGATGGCCCGGTTACGATCAAGAAATATGCAAACCGCAGGCTCTATAACACAGAGACGTCGGCTTATATCACGCTTGATACCTTAGCCGCGATGGTGCGTGAGGGGCGCGAGTTTGTTGTGCTGGATGCCAAGACCAGCGAAGATATCACTCACGGCGTTCTGACCCAGATCATCATGGAAGGCGAAGGCAAGGGGCAGTCGATGCTCCCGACAAACTTCTTGCGCCAGATTATTTCGCTCTATGGCGATTCCATGCAGTCCATCCTGCCTGGCTATCTTGATGCGTCGATGGATGCTTTCCGCGGCAATCAGGAAAAGATGCGCGGTATGGTTGAAGGCGCGCTTGCGGCAACGCCCTTTGGCGAAATGGCCAAGCGCAATATGGCCATGTTTGAAGCCGCGACGAATGCGTTCCGCCCTACTTCCAAGGCACCCGCCGCTAAGGTCGATCAGGCTGATGAAGTGGCGGCGCTGAAGGCTGAACTGGCGGCGCTTCAGGCGAAGATTGATAAAATCGCGGGCTGATCAAGTATCAAAGTCGAGCGCATAGCCTGCTGACCGGACCGTCCGGATCGGATCGACCAGCCCGGGCAAGTTAATCGCTTTGCGCAAGCGGCGAATGTGCACGTCAACCGTTCGTAGCTCAATATCGCTATCCATGCCCCACACGGAATCGAGCAGCCGTTCGCGCGAGAAGACACGGCCGGGATGCTCCATGAAGTGCGACAGCAGGCGGAATTCGGTTGGGCCGAGGGACAGCGTCTGCCCGCCGCGCTTGGCTTTATGCTGCACAGTATCGACTTCAATATCGCCAACGACGAGCATTTCACCGGCAAGGGCAGGGCGCACCCGGCGGAGAATTGCTGCGGCCCGGGCCACAAGCTCACGCGGGGAAAAAGGCTTGGTCAGATAGTCATCGGCGCCTGTCTCCAACCCGCGAATGCGATCATCTTCGCTGCCCCGCGCGGTCAGCATGATGATCGGAAGGTTGGCGGTCTCTTTGCCGCGCCGCAGCCGACGACAGACTTCAATGCCTGACGTGCCTTCGATCATCCAATCGAGCACGACGAGGTCAGGGCCATGTTCCAGCGCAAGGATCAGCGCTTCGTCACCATCTTCGGTGACGAACACTTCATATCCATCTTGAACGAAATGCCATTCAACCAATTCGGCCAAGGCTTTGTCATCTTCAACAAGCAGCAATCGGGGTGCGGACATTGGGGTACCTTGACTCTAATAGGGATTAATTGACGACGCGCTCGTCACGATCAGGGAGATAGTCTCCAGTGGCCGCATAATGGACCATCTCAGCGACATTGGTTGCGTGATCGCCAATGCGCTCTAGGTTCCGCGCAACAAACAGCAACTGAGCGGCGCTGCTGATCGTGCCTGGGTTTTCCATCATGTAGCTGACAAGATTGCGAAAGATGCTGTTGTAAAAGCTATCGACCTTATCGTCGCGAGCGACCACATCTTTGGCCGCTTCGGAGTCCCGCGCGGCATAGGCAGTCAACACATCATGCACCATTGATCGAGCGATGTCGGCCATGGCGGGCAAAAGGGTGAGCGGCTCAAACCGCTTGCGGCCTTCGATTTCTCCGACGCGCTTGGCGATATTCTTGGCATAGTCGCCAATCCGTTCCAACATGCCAGCGATTTTGAGCGCCGCAATGACTTCGCGCAGATCGTCAGCCATGGGCGCCCGCAGCGCAATCACACGGACCGCAAGCCGATCGACTTCCATTTCTTTCTGATCGAGATGCTTGTCGCGCGCGACGACTTCTTTTGCCAACTCAACATCATGGCGCACCAGAGCATCCATTGCTTCACCAATAGCAACTTCTGCAAGCCCGCCCATCTCAGCAATCAAGCCGCGCAGACGGGTGATATCTTCATCAAAGGCTTTTACGGTATGCTCGGTCATGATCCTCGTCCTTATCCATAACGGCCAGTGATATAGTCTTTGGTCCGCTCCTCAGTGGGGTTGGTGAAGATATCAGAGGTTTTGCCATATTCCACCATTTTGCCGAGGTGGAAAAAGGCGGTGCGTTGAGAAACGCGAGCAGCCTGCTGCATAGAGTGAGTGACGATCACAATCGCATAGCGGCCCTTCAACTCATCGATCAGTTCCTCGATGCGCGCGGTTGCAATGGGGTCAAGTGCGGAACAAGGCTCGTCCATCAAGATAACTTCGGGATCAACGGCGATTGCGCGTGCAATGCAAAGGCGCTGTTGTTGACCGCCAGAAAGCGCTGTGCCGCTATCTGTCAGTCGATCCTTAACTTCCTCCCAAAGGCCTGCTTTGCGGAGCGATTTTTCGACAATGATGTCCATATCGCTTTTGCTGCTGGCCAGGCCGTGAATGCGTGGGCCGTAAGCGATATTTTCGTAGATGGATTTGGGGAAGGGATTGGGCTTTTGAAAGACCATACCTACGCGCGCGCGGAGTTGCACCACGTCCATCCCCGATGTGCGGATGTTGACGCCGTCAAGCTCAATTGCGCCTTCCACGCGGCACGATGGAATCGTATCATTCATGCGGTTCATCGCCCGCAAGAAAGTCGATTTACCACAGCCAGACGGGCCTATGAAGGCGGTTACATGCTCAGTCGCAATATCAATCGAGATGTCGTCAATTGCCTTCTTTTCTCCATAGTAGATGGAGACTTTACGGGCTGTCATTTTGGGAGTGGTGGTCATAGGTGGCCTTACCAACGTTGTTCGAATTTGTTGCGCAGATAGATGGCGATGCCATTCATCACGAGCAGGAAGATGAGGAGAATGATGATTGCAGCAGACGTCCGTTCCACAAAGCCGCGGCTGACTTCATCAGACCAAAGGAAAATCTGAACCGGGAGGACGCTAGAGGGGGATGTAATTCCGTCGGGGGGCGACGCAACGAAGGCGCGCATCCCGATCATCAGCAACGGCGCCGTCTCGCCCAATGCGCGCGCCATGCCAATGATGGTCCCGGTCAAGATGCCGGGTAGTGCCAGCGGCAAGACATGATGAAATACGACTTGGACGGGGCTGGCACCCACGGCCAATGCTGCATCGCGGATAGAAGGCGGAACAGCTTTGATGGCGTTGCGTCCGGAAATCACGATGACCGGCATTGTCATGAGTGCAAGTGTCATCCCACCGACCAAAGGTGCAGATCTGGGAAGGCCCATGAAAGTCAGGAACACCGCCAAACCCAAAAGCCCGAAGATGATCGAGGGAACCGCAGCCAAATTATTGATCGAAACCTCAATAAAGTCCGTCCATTTGTTGCGGGGTGCATATTCCTCCAAATAGATGGCGGACAAGACACCAATGGGGAAGGCCAGCAGCAGCGTAACCAGCATCGTCAGCATCGAGCCCTTTAGAGCGCCCCAAATGCCCACTTGGCCGGGATCGGTCGCGTCTGATCGAGAGAGGAAGCCCGTATCCAAGGCATTTTCAACGGCACCTTTGGCTTCCAGCGCGGCATAGTCAGCGCGCAATTCAGGTGTCGCTTCGCCACGCGCTGCGGAGGAAAGATCATCAGATGCTGCGACCCAAAGCTCTACCTTAGATTTCAAAAGACTGGGATCTGCAATGATCTTGCTGCGGACATCGGCCCAAGCGCTGCTTGAAACGAACACATCCCCTTTTGCGCCATAGGCCTGTTGCGCCGATAGCGCGACAGCATCCTGCAATCCTGATCGGCCAAGGATTTCAGCTGCGTCAGGGCCTTGCAGTTGCACAGGATCAATTGTCAGGCCAAGCGCGGGGAAGTCGATAGGCAACTTCACTTCGCTTCGCGTAAAGCCGCCGAGGCTGTTTGCAGTCATCGAAATCATCAGGAACAGCAGAAAAAGCGCAGACAAGGAAACCGCGCCCAAGCCGAGCAAGCGGAAACGCCGCTCAGCCGCATAGCGCTGCTTCAAGCGACCGTTCATTTCGGGCGAGGCCCAATCGGTCGGAGTGCGGTTCGCCGACAAGACAGCGTCAGTCATAAGCCTCCCGGAAGCGCTTCACGACGCGCAGGGCAATGATGTTAAGGATGAGGGTGACGATGAAGAGCACCATGCCCAAGGCAAAGGCTGAAAGGGTTGCTGGATGATCAAAGCTTTGTTCGCCCGTCAGCATTTGTACGATTTGATAGGTCACCGTAGTCATGCTCTGGAAGGGGTTAGCGGAGAGATTTGCCGCAGCACCTGCGGCCATTACGACAATCATCGTTTCGCCAATGGCGCGACTGATCGCCAGCATGATTCCCCCAACAATACCGGGGAGGGCCGCGGGGATGAGAACGCGTTTAATGGTTTCTGATGTGGTGGCACCCATCGCCAAAGATCCATCGCGCATCGCCTGCGGCACAGCGGCGATACTGTCATCCGCCATCGAAGAGACGAACGGGATGATCATGATCCCCATCA
>DLOX01000283.1:13995-14264 GCA_002478575.1 Sphingomonadales bacterium UBA7473
CCTGCCGCCAAGGCGCTTTCGGTGGACGGATTTTCCATTCCCAATACCAAGGCAAAATCGCGGACCATCGGGGCGACTGTGAGTGCGGCAAAATAGCCATAAACAACCGTTGGGATGCCTGCGAGTATTTCAAGCAGCGGCTTCATCCATTTGCGCGTGCTGGCCGCCGCATATTGGGTCAAATAAATGGCGGACATGAGGCCCAAGGGGATAGCCACGATCATCGCAATGATCGCACCAATGAACAGTGTGCCCCAAAAAAGAGGAAT
>DLOX01000053.1 GCA_002478575.1 Sphingomonadales bacterium UBA7473
CGAACCGCTTTCCCTGACCTACGTGCAATCGTGACGGACAATGGGTCGGCAGATGGCTCAGCTGCTTTCCTGGCTGCAGAGCTTGAGAAAATGCCGTTTGCCGCATGGGTCAGTTTCATGCCGCTTGCCCTGAACGGCGGGTTTGGGTGGGGCAACAACCAGGCCATCCTCCACTTGCTCCAAAGTGATGAACCGCCTGACGCAATCTATCTTTTGAATCCGGATACGCGGGTAGAGCCGGGCGCGCTGGCCGCTCTCGTCCGCGACATGGAGCGTCGCTCAGATGCCGGCGCGATTGGCAGTCAGCTTTTGCACGAGGATGGCTCTCTTGCTGGGTCTGCTTTTCGCTATCCGAGCGTGGCCCGCGAGTTCGCGAGGGGTCTCGGGATCGGAGCCGTCGAGCGAATATTGCGCATTCAGCCCATGCTCGTTCCTTATGGGGAGCGCGGACCCGTTGACTGGGTTACTGGTGCGAGCGTCCTTCTCAGAAGCGAGGCGCTCCGCATTGCCGGGCTATTCGACACGGGATTTTTTCTCTATTTCGAGGAAGTCGAACTGATGCACCGCCTCCGGCGGCACGGATGGATTGCCTACCATTGTCCAGAAAGCCGCGTTGTCCATATCGCTGGAGCCTCAACAGGTGTCGTGGATGGAAAGCTGGCTGGTCGACAGTCTCCCCCAGACTACATCTTTCAGTCACGCCACCGCTATTTCGCTCTCACCGAAGGTCCCAAGAGCGTGCTGCTTGCTGATCTTTTATGGCTTTTTGGGAACGGTATCTCGCGGTTTGCACGAGTGGTCTTACCAAAGAAATTTGCGCAGGATGATCGAGCTGAGAGGCAAACACTTTTGAGGATTGGTCTTGGTGCCAAGGCGAAGGCTGCTCAGCCGGCAATCACTTACCCATCCGATGTCCCGGGCACGCCTCCTGTATGGATGAGTCAATGATGCGACAACCTGCAATTGGCGTCGTCGTGATCGGCAGAAACGAAGGCGAGCGGCTGAAACAGTGCTTGCGATCACTGCCCAAAATATTGCCGATCGTGTACGTGGACTCGGGTTCGAGCGATGACAGTGTCGCCTTCGCACGTTCTCTGGGCGTTCTTGCAATTGAACTGGATTTGACGACCCCTTTCACCGCAGCCCGCGCGCGTAATGCGGGTTGGCGACGCCTACTCAAGGACTTCCCCAGCATCGATGCAGTCCAGTTCGTTGATGGTGATTGTGAAGTTCAGCCCACCTGGCTGGTGAATGCTCCAACGGCACTCTTTGCCGGCGAGAAGATAGCGGCTGTTTTTGGCAGGCGTCGAGAGCGTTTTCCGGATGCGAGCATTTACAATCGCATGTGTGACGATGAATGGGATGTTCCCGTAGGTACGGCCAACTCATGTGGCGGCGATGCCTTGTTCCGCGCAACCGCCTTGGTGGTCGTCGACGGATATAGTGACGACTTGATTGCGGGTGAGGAGCCCGATCTTTGTTTGCGGCTGCGAAAGCAAGGCTGGGAGGTCCTACGCATCGCAGAGGAGATGACGCTGCATGACGCAGCCATCAAATCTTGGCGGGCTTGGTGGAATAGGTCGAAACGAGCGGGCTTCGCTTATGCAAACCATGTCTGGAAACATCGGGCTGTTGCCGACCCCTCTTGGGTTCGGCAGATCATCAGCATTATCGCATGGGTCTCACTTTTGCCGGGTAGTATTATTGCTTGCCTTCTTCTTATTTTCTGGGGTGTATCCGATTTTTTTCTCATCCCGATGATATTTGTCTTTCTGGCTTACGGTTTGCAATTTCAACGAATGGCTCTGAGAAAACGATCTGCGGGCAACACGGTCAAATTTTCAGCGGTTTATAGTGCGCTCATATTGTTAGGAAAATTTCCTCAGTTCCTAGGCCTTCTGATGTTTCTTCGTGCGCGCATGCTTCAAAAATCGCAAAGCATAATCGAGTATAAGGGCGCCTTATGACACAAGATTTGCGCAGTTTACTGGAGCAGGTTCGCGAAGACTATCGTGCACATGCCCGCGATTGGACGAAGCCCGGGTTTAGATCTGTTGCGGTCCATCGGTTCGGCGTGTGGAGAATGACGATAAAGTCCAAGCTCCTCCGGGCACCGTTCAGTGTCGCTTATCGCATCCTGTTCCGATACTGCAGAAATATCTACGGCATTGAGGTTCCCTACTCGGTCAGGCTTGGTCGCAGAGTGATAGTTGAGCATCAGGGCGGCATAGTGATTCACGGTGCAAGCGCGATCGGGGACGACTGCATTATCCGGCAAAACTGCACCATCGGGATCCGCGATCTCAAGAACCTCGACGCAGCACCCACGCTTGAGGACGGCGTGTCNNAGTGCGATCGGGGACGACTGCATCATCCGGCAAAACTGCACCATCGGGATCCGCGATCTCAAGAACCTCGACGCAGCGCCCACGCTTGAGGACGGCGTGTCACTTGGAGCAGGATCAATTGTGTTGGGATCGGTAACGCTAGGCACTGGATGCATTGTTGGCGCAAATGCTGTCGTTTTGGTTGACGTACCACCGGGCGCACTGGCGGTCGGAGTGCCGGCCAGAATTGTCGATCGCGCATCGAATGAAGGTGCCAGTTGTGTGACACCGATCTGATCCGTCTTATATGATCGCGATCATGCGTTGCGTTAGCGGACAGATTTCGTTCTTATTGCTGCGGCGCATACGGTTGGGATGGCATGCCGCTCACTGTCCGGGCCTGGACTTCGAAAGGGTCGAGCTTCCTCAATTTGAACTGAACCCATCAATTGCCTAAATTGAGCAACGCTGGAGCCGAACGATCCAGCCTCGTAAGCGGTCGCAGCCACACGCGCTAGCTATCGGCGCAGGAAGAAATCTAAATCAGAGTTCGAGCAATTTGCCCTCCGCAGCGACATAAGTTCCATGGGGTGGAATATCTTCTCGTACGATGGCATTCGCACCGATGCGCGCATGGTCTCCAATGACGATCGGGCCGATCAGCTTTGCGCCAGCTCCAATGTCAACATGCCCGCCAATTGTAGGAACCCCATGCTGCGTCGCTCCAATCGTAACCTGCTGGAAGATGAGGCAGTTGACCCCGATGCGCGCGTCGGGATGGATGACGACACCATTGGGGTGCGGTAGCAACAAGC
>DLOX01000039.1:0-4453 GCA_002478575.1 Sphingomonadales bacterium UBA7473
TGCCGCGCTCCGCTCGCAATGACATCCAAGAGGCCGGACGAGACGCCGCCGAAGCAACGCTCTGGAGCTTCCTCAACGAGCGCGGCGAGCATTATACCCGCGAAATGTCTTCGCCTATCACGGGAGAAACGGCTTGTTCGCGCCTCTCGCCGCATCTTGCCTATGGCACGCTTTCGATGCGCGAAGTCACTCAAGCGGCGCAGGCTCGCTATGTAGAACTGCCTCCGCATGAAAAGGCGTGGCGGCAGGCCATTCGCTCCTTCATCGCTCGCCTCCATTGGCATTGTCACTTCATCCAAAAGTTGGAAAGCGAGCCCGAAGCCGAATGGCAGCCTTTTGCCCGGGCCTATGATGGATTGCGGCCGCAACCGGGCGATCCGGGCAGGCTCGCGGCTTGGAGCGATGGGCAAACTGGCTTTCCTTTCATCGATGCCGCCATGCGTTATTTGAACGCCACGGGCTGGATCAATTTCCGGATGCGAGCCATGTTGATGTCCTTTGCGAGCTATGATCTCTGGCTGCCATGGCAGGAAAGCGGGATGCTGTTGGCGCGCAAATTCACGGACTATGAACCTGGCATCCACTGGCCCCAATGCCAAATGCAAGCCGGAGAGACGGGGATCAACACAGTCCGCATCTACTCGCCGGTAAAGCAAGGCCATGATCAAGACCCTGATGGGCGCTTCATCCGCCGCTGGGTGCCAGAGCTGGCGGCATTGTCCGATGCCTATCTCCATGAGCCTTGGCGGATGGACGCTGACGAGCGGGCAAAGCTGGCGCCTCACTATCCACCGCCGCTGGTTGATCACGCAGTAGCTGCGAAAGCGGCCAAAGACGCCATCTATGCGCTTCGCCGATTGCCTGAAAATCGAGCTGAGGCCAAAGCCGTGGTTGCCAAGCATGGCAGCCGTAAGCGGCATCGGGATCGGATCGCTGCAGGCAAGAAAGCCGACGCACCGCAACTCAGCTTTGATTTGGGGGCCTGAACCATGCCCAAAATGCGCAAGAAATCAGACCTGCCAACCAAGACCTGCGCAACCTGTGGCTTGCCCTTTACATGGCGCAAGAAATGGGCGCGCGATTGGGAGAATGTCCGATATTGCTCGGATCGGTGTCGGGGCTAAAGCCGCGCCAAGATGTCCCGCGCAAATTGGCTGAGCGTATCATCGCGCGCGCCCATGACGACGATCCGATCTCCCGGGCGGGCCAGCGCAACCAAGCGGCTGGCACAATCATCTCGAGAGGCGAAATATTGGGCGCGGTCACCAATGGCGTCGACAATCGCTTCGCTGCCAACCGATTTGTCCGTTGTGCCGCCGAAATAGACCGGATCGCAGAGGAGGAGTCGGTCCTCATCCTGCATCTTATCTCGGAACATGCGAGCAAGATCATTGCCCATCAGTTTCAAAGGCCCATAACCATGGGGTTGGAAGAAAAGGAGCAAGCGCCCCGGAAACGCATGAAGCGCGTTCAGGGTTGCAGCAATCTTGTCAGGGTTATGGCCGAAATCGTCGATGACGGTGATGTCATTGGCCTCTCCCACCACTTCCAACCGACGTCTGAGACCAACAAAACCGCTAAGCGCCTTGGCCGCTTCGCCCAAGTCGATCCCTGCCGCTTTCGCGGCGCCAAGTGCTGCCAGAGCATTGGATACATTGTGCCTACCCGGCGTTTGCAGAGAGACGGAGATGTCGCCCAGCAAGAAATCAACGCCGTCGGGCCGCTCGCTAATCTCCGTTGCCATCAAATCGGCAGGAACGCCCATGATCGAATAAGTGATGGAATGAGCAGGACGATCCAGTGCCATCACTTCTTCGCTGTCAGCATTGATCACAGCCACTTGAGCTGCGGCCAAAAAGCCAGTGAACAGCGCCCGCAGCTCATCCATTGATTTATGATCAAGCGCGATATTGTTGAGGACAGCGATATTGGGCCGATAAAGCGCGATTGATCCATCGCTTTCATCAACTTCGCTGATGAAGGCCGGGCCTTTGCCGACCAAGGCGCTGGCAAAGGGCGCTTCATCGGAAATGAAATTCTTCATCACCGCGCCGTTCATGACCGTTGGGTCTTTCCCCAGCGCATGGAAAATCCAGCCGGTCATGCCAGTAACGGTCGATTTGCCGCTCGTGCCGGCAATCGCAATGCCTTGGTCGCTCGCGTTGAACAGCTGTGCCAAAAGGTCCGCGCGCGACATGAGTTCGCAGCCATGGCGGACAGCGGCTTGCATATCGGGCACAGTATCTTCAACCGCGGTTGAGGCAACGATAATCTGATTGGCCGATGTGACGCCGCTTCCATCTTGGGGGAACAGGCCAATGCCTTCCGCCTTTAGCCAATCGAACTTCGCAGACGTGCGCCCTTGATCCAGCGATCGATCCGATCCTGAAACCTTATGGCCTTGCCCCCTGACAATCAGAGACAATGGCATCATGCCCGACCCGCCGATGCCGCAGAAAAAATATGTTTTATTCTTCATTGTTGCGGGCCGGTAGCCGCAAAGCGCGGCCAAGGGAACAGGAAACTCGGTTTATGCGGCGAGCGGCAGTCTCAACCGTGCAAGAAGTCCGCCCATATCCTCACTTTCCTCCAAAGTGATAGTGCCGCCATAGATTTCGGCGACATCGCGGACGATGGCGAGGCCAAGCCCAGTGCCAGGTTTGCTGCTATCCAATCGAGCCCCTCGAGTGAAGAGTTTGGCTTTGTCGGCCGCACTAATCCCAGTGCCATCATCTTCAATCAGGATATCGGCCATCGCGTCGGCCTTCTCGACTGTCACGAAGACACTGCCTCCGCCATATTTGGCTGCATTTTCAATGAGATTGCCAAGCATCTCATCCAAATCCTGCCGCTCCACCCGAACCGCCAAGGCTTTGTCGCCGGTGAGATCGAAGCGGACATTGGGATAGAGCCGAGAGACGGCGCGTTCGACCGACGTCAGGCTAGGCCAGACTTCGGCACGGCTATGCGCAAAGCCGCGACGGCCAACGGCGCGGGCACGAGCAAGATGATGATCAACTTGCCGCCGCATGGCGGCTGCTTCGCGTTCGACCAGTTCGCTGAGGTCAGACGATTTGGCTGCTGCTGCGTTCAAGATCACTGTCAGCGGGGTTTTGAGCGCATGCGCCAAATTCCCGGCATGTTCGCGGGCCGCCTCAGCTTGCTTCTCATTATGATCGAGCAAGCCATTTAACTCATCGACCAAAGGCGCGACTTCGCTCGGCAATTCCGATCCAACCACACGCCGCGCCCGGCCTTCGCGCATCTCGACAATCGATTGCCGCAAGGATCTAAGCGGCCATAGCCCATAGACGGTCTGCACGGCTGCCATAAGGATCAGGCCAAGGCCAAGCGCCAAAAAGCTCCAGATGATGGTATAGCGGATTGTATTGATCTGCGCGTCTAAGTCAGACCGATCCTGCGCCACTTGAAAGCGCCAGACCACATCAGACATGGGAAGCTTGATATCGCGTTCCGCCACGCGAATCTCTTCCTCCTCAAACTCTGGACTGTCGTAAATATGGACATCTTCGTCGCTGTGCGGTGGCTTTTGTTTGAGGGACCGATCCCAAAGCGAGCGGGATCGAAAAGGCTCAAAGCCAGCCCCACTGATCTGCCAATAAATGCCTGAATAAGGCTCCAAAAAGCGCTGATCACCCAGCTGGCGGATCAAACGCACTTCGCCCAGCGCATCAATTTCGGCAGACGCCGCCATCGATGTCAGTACATATTTGAGACCATCGTCGAAGCTGCGCGTGATGGCGGAAGTGAGAACTCGATCAAGTGTGAACCCACCCAGCGTCAAAAGAAGGCTGATCCACAGCGCAGCCGTTGCGATCATGCGCCGGTTCAATGATCCGGGCGATGATTTGCCCGTGCCTTTCTTCACTTCGCATATGCCCCTGTTAGGCCGTATGATCTTCCAAGCTATAGCCAAGGCCGCGAATCGTGGTGATCACATCTTGGCCAAGCTTTTTGCGAATCCTTGTCACAAACACTTCAATCGTATTCGAATCGCGATCAAAATCCTGATCATAAATATGTTCGATCAGCTCCGTCCGGCTGACGACTTTGCCCTTGTGATGGATGAGATAAGACAGGAGCTTATATTCCTGCGCCGTCATCTTCACAGGCTCACCTGCCAATGTCACCCGGCCAGAGCGCGTATCAAGGCGCACATCGCCTGCGATCAATTCTGATGACGCATTGCCGGACGCGCGGCGGATCAGTGCCCGAAGCCGCGCAATCAATTCTTGTGTTTGGAAGGGCTTGGCGAGATAATCATCGGCACCGGCATCAAGCCCGGCAACCTTGTCAGACCAGCTGTCCCGCGCGGTGAGCACAAGCACGGGCACGGTCTTGCCCTCTTTCCGCCAGCGATCAAGCACGGTCAGCCCGTCAATTTCGGGCAGGCCAAGATCAAGGATGATCGCGTCATAATTTTCGGTGGAGC
>DLOX01000039.1:4506-5120 GCA_002478575.1 Sphingomonadales bacterium UBA7473
CATAATTTTCGGTGGAGCCCAGAAAATGGCCATCTTCGCCATCGGTTGCCAGGTCAACAGCGTAACCAGTGCCTTCCAATGTTGATTTAAGCTGACGGCCAAGCGTGGGTTCATCTTCAACGATCAATATCCGCACCGCTTCTGCTCCCTGTTTGGAAAATCTGTAACGGCTTAAGGTTTAGCCGCCTGCCTGTCCTAAGATAGCGC
Organism: Sphingomonadales bacterium UBA7473; assembly: GCA_002478575.1. Taxonomy (GTDB): domain Bacteria; phylum Pseudomonadota; class Alphaproteobacteria; order Sphingomonadales; family Sphingomonadaceae; genus Aquisediminimonas. The sequence goes on from DLOX01000039.1 coordinate 4,714, forward strand.
CGGTGCGCCCGTCAACATCAACCCAGATTACGGATTTGCCGCGCATGAATTTCAGGCGATAGCGATTGCGCTCTCCATCAAATTCCTGCCCGATATAATCGGCCCCGCCATTCCGCATTCTGGGAACAATGCTATTCTCTATGCTCCGCAAAGACCGCACTTCGCCGCGCTGGGTCGCGTCGCGGACACGTTCTTGCTCTTCACGACGATCTTGGCGTTGCGCTGCCAAGGGCGGAGTGATCAAAGCGGCTGCCACGAGCGCCATAAGAGTTTTGGACTTCATCATCATGCTTTGGCATAGGCACGCGCCATTGAATAGCGGATGAACGGCATTTTTACCTGATGGCAACACCTTTACTGGGTTTTGAAGGCCTTGGTCTGGTCCAAGGCAGTGGCTGGTTGTTTCT
>DLOX01000039.1:5240-5567 GCA_002478575.1 Sphingomonadales bacterium UBA7473
GGCCGCAATGGTGCGGGCAAAACGACTTTGCTCAAATTGATCGCAGGCACCATCGATGCCGATGAAGGCCGCCGTTCGATTGTGCCGGGCAAGCGGGTGATCTTGCTTGAACAGGAACCGCGCCTTGATGGCTTTGAGACGCTGAGGGATTTTGTCTTGTCAGGCGATGCGCCGCCTCTGCCGCACGAAGCCGAAGCGATTGCGGATCAAATGGGCGTAGACCTTTCGCGATCTGCCAAAAGCGCAAGCGGCGGGGAGCGACGGCGCGCGGCCATCGCCCGGGCTTTGGCGTTAGAGCCGGACTTGCTGCTGCTCGATGAGCCAACC
>DLOX01000035.1 GCA_002478575.1 Sphingomonadales bacterium UBA7473
CCGGAAGGAAGCAGCCACAACGAATTCGTGTCGGGTCGTTCCGGCTCCTACCGACTCCCCCTCAACCCACTCCAATATCGGCCGGACCAAAGGCGTGCGGCAAAAGCGCACTGATCGGCAAGCTGTTCAGGGCATCGCCCTCTGCAGCTGCGCAATGCACCATGACATCATGCTTTGAGAGCTGAGCAGCCTCGTTGATAATTTGGCGGCACCGCCCGCAGGGATGGACAGACTCGATGCCTTGGATGGCGCCTTCCTTGATCAACCCGCCAACAATAGCGATTTCGCGGACGTCGCGAAGCTTTCCGGCGCTGTTGACCGTCGCCAAGGCAACCGTTTCTGCACAGAGGGTCATGCCATAGCTTGCGTTCTCAAAATTGCAGCCGCTGATGATCTGACCGTCAGATAAACGCACCGCGGCTCCCACGCCATAAGTTGAGTAGGGTGCATGGGCTTGCTTGGCCGCCTCTCGCGCTGCCTCAACAAGCTGGCGGATCTCAGGTGTCATGGCCGCACCACTGACCAGCCGACAGGTTTTTCTATGCCGTTTACCGGGCGCGCGGGATTGGCCTGCCACATCACCCACGGCCGCTCGCCATAGCTGGGCGTGAAGACGCGGCTCCGCAACCAGAGCGGCCGATCAATCGCACGGCTGATGCTATATTCGGCTTCAAATCGGGGCGAGACGCGGATCATCACTGGCTTTTCCACATGAGCCTCCACCATTTGGATGAAGCTTGCGACTTCAGCAAGCAGAACTGAGCGCGAAGGGTGGGCCGTGCATCCGGCATCCAGATCAAGATCAAGGGCAGGCGGCAGCTCATCGGCTTCTCTTGGCACCATCGCAATGAAGTTGGTCGCTTGATCGCGCGCCAAACGGCAGATGTGAAAGCGGTGAACGGCACCGCGTGTGAGGCCTGCGGCCGCTGACTCTTCCCATTGCGCGGCAAAGGCCGCGTTGCGATCTGTGTCGCCAAAGCTTGCGTCAATATAAGCAAAATCGGCCCCGGCAGCTTTGACGCTGGGCCAGTTGATGGCACCGCTCATGGCGTTCACTTCAACGCCTTGGCGGGGATAGTCGGATGGCGATGGGCGCCAACCTTGCCAAGCCCACCAGAGCAAAACAACGGCGATCAAAATTGTCGCTCCGCCGATCAGGCCCTTTTGCATCATCGATAGGGGGGTACGCTTACTCATTACTCAGCTCACGCCTTTATGTGCAGCACACAGATAAGCGTAAACAATCGCCTCGCCGTATCAAAGTCCACATCAATCTTGCCGTCCAAGCGCTCCATCAACATTTCTGATGCCTGATTGTGGATGCCGCGTCGCGCCATATCAACGGTTTCAATATGTTGCGTCGTGGCTTGGCGGACCGCTTGGAAGTAGCTGTCACAAATCGCCCAATATTCTCTAATGGGCCGTTGAAAGCGAGCAAGGCCAAGGATGATTGTTTCCAAATGGCTTTCATCTTCGCGATATATATCAAAGACTAAGCGCCCTTCTTCAACGCGAAGGTTCAAGCGATAGGGCCCCGCATAACCATCGTCATGCGCGCGCTGAGGCGCAAAATGATTGCCTTCGAGTAGATCAAAAATAGCAATGCGCCGCTCCTGCTCAATCTCGGCGCTGCGCCAGATGATACTTTTCTGATCAAGATCAATATGGATGAGACGTGGGTCTGACATGACGGATAAGCGTCTATCGCGGGCTTTGTTCAAATGCAAAGGCCGCCTTTGAGGACTGTCCCAAGATTGCCCACCTAGCCACTGTCACAAAGCTTGGTTACATGGGCCGCCACGAATCAAAAACGGAAAGTGGCAATGGTGATGCGGGTTGAAGATATCCGGCTTGGGCTGACATTTGATGATGTGCTGTTGCAGCCTGGCCCATCAGAGGTTTTGCCGAGCCAAGCCAATACAGTGACGCGGATCAGCCGCGATATCTCCCTGAACATTCCGATCCTGTCGTCCGCCATGGATACCGTGACTGAAGCGGACATGGCGATTGTCATGGCGCAACTGGGCGGCCTTGGGGTTCTCCACCGAAATCTCACGATTGAACAACAATGCGCCGCCGTTCGCCAAGTGAAGCGCTTTGAAAGCGGCATGGTCGTCAATCCCATCACCATTGCGCCCGACGCGACCCTGGCTGATGCGCAGGCGTTGATGGTGCAGCATCGGATTTCAGGGATACCGGTTGTGGAAACGAGCGGCAAGCTGGTTGGCATTCTCACAAACCGGGATGTGCGCTTTGCGGAGAATCCGCGCCAACCGGTCAGCGAGCTGATGACGCGGGACAATCTTGCCACCGTCACCGCAGGCGTCAGCCAAGATGAAGCGCGGCGTTTGCTCCATGCTCGCCGAATTGAAAAGTTGCTGGTGGTTGATACTGAATATCGCTGCACCGGCCTGATCACGGTCAAGGATATGGAAAAGGCGGTGACTTATCCTGATGCCACCAAGGATGCAGCAGGTCGGCTGCGGGTGGCGGCTGCGACAACCGTCGGCGATGCGGGGTTTGATCGGACAGCGGCTCTCATCGAAGCGGAATGCGATCTGATCGTGATTGACACAGCCCATGGTCATTCAAAGATGGTGGCGGCAGCGGTCGAGCGGGTTCGCCGGCTTTCCAACACCGTTCAGATCATTGCGGGAAACGTCGCGACTGGCGAAGCGACCAAGGCTTTGATCGGGGCAGGGGCAGA
>DLOX01000183.1 GCA_002478575.1 Sphingomonadales bacterium UBA7473
AATACCACAGAAGCCTATGCTGGTTATTTGCAAGCAGATGTCAGCTTGTCTGATACGATCAAGTTGACCGCAGGCATTCGTTACACGGATGAAGAGAAGAAATTCTCAATCAATGACAACCGAGCAAGCTGCAATGACGGCACCGTCGAAGCGACATGTATTTCCAACGTGAACATGCGCGCTGGGAATGGAGTATTGATCCCACGCACCCAGAAGGCCAAGCTTTGGACGCCACGCTTTGCCGTCAACTATAAGCCAAATGACGATATGCTGATTTTCGCCTCAGCAACGCGCGGCTTTAAGTCCGGGGGCTGGAATGCGCGGGCGACGGCATCAGCTGGTCAGCTACTTCCTTTCTCTCCTGAAAAAGTCTGGAGCTATGAGGCTGGCATCAAGTCTGATTTGTTTGACCGCCGGGTGCGTGCGAACTTGACGATCTATTATCAAGACACGTCAGACCTTCAGACCCCATCGGCTCTTGTTGCTGCCAACGGATCCGTCACCTTCATCACCCGCAACTTTGCGGACTATGTGAACAAGGGCGCAGAGCTTGAGCTGACCTTCCAGCCTACCGACGGTTTGAACATGTTCCTGAACGTCGGTTATCAGGATGACAAATATAAGATTGATCGTGGTGCGCCCGCTGTCGACGCCTTCGGCATTCAGTCAGTCGCAGCTCAGCAGGCGGCTTGTTTGGCACAACGGGCCGCGGGTCAAATCCCCGCCTCACCCAATACAGCTCCGACAGGCCAACCCGTGAACAATGCGCCTTCCTGCGGAGCTGGCATTGTTGCACCAGATGGGTCAATCGCAACGCCCGTCCGCACGCCTAAGCTCACCCTGGCGGTTGGCGGCAGCTATAAAGTCCCATTGGGCGAATGGTCAGTTACGCCGTCCGTCAACGCCAGCTATGCTGCGAAGTCAGAGACTGGTACGAGCGCGGTGAACTTGTTCACAGGCTCCATCACCGGAACCAACGGCACTTTCCCTGCCAATCCCTTTGCTGGAGATTTCATTTCGGGCTCACTCAGCAAGGCGCATTGGCTCATCAACGCAGGTTTGACGCTGAAGGGTCCTGATGATCGCGTGTCGATTGGGGTGGAATGCACAAACTGTTTCGGTGAATCTTATGTTCAATCAAGCCTTGTGAACTTCTCTTACTATAACCGCCCCATGGAGTGGATGATCCGCGCCAAGTATAACTTCTAAGATTAGGACGGGGCAGGATGCAGATACTCGCTCCCCTGCCCCGCCGGTCTGGCCGGATCGCCTATGCGCATGCCCAATCGGGCGATGTGTGGGGCATGGAAGAATTTGTGATTACCCGCGACAGAGCGGGGATGCGCACTTCGTCTGTTCATTGCGAAATGCAGCACGGCAGTGAAGATGTCGTCCGAGATACAGTGCTTTCGGTCCATGATGATTGGCACCCACATGACTGCTTCGTCCGCATATTGAACCACGGCAAGGTGACCGGGACGGGATGGTTTCGCTTCTCTGACACAGAAGCCGAATGCGAAAGCTGGTGTGCTTCGGAAGGGCGCATTAGCCAGCGAATAGCAATCTCGCGACCAATGCGGGGCTTTGGAATACATGCTTTGATGGGGGATGGCTGGATGGCCGCCAACTTCCCGTTTCATGAAGGTGCCGGGCATGTCCATCGTTGGGATCATAACCTCATACACTCGCTGCATCACTTCGGCGCGACAGGTCCGTTTATCCACACGTCGAACACTGGCTTTCGCTTTGTTGGAAAAGAAACAGTTACTGTTCCAGCGGGGACATTCGAATGCCACCGCATCCAATTTGTGGGGATGAGCAACAATCATCCTCCTTATGACATTTGGATCAGCACCTGTAGTGATTGCCTCTACGTAAAGGGCGTGGTTGAAGGATATATGGACTCGATCTTTCATTTGATCGAACTTGAAGGGGAAGCACTTTGACGACGCAGACACGTTCGGAATTCAGCATCGGCTGGAAAGTTCTGCTTGCAGGCTTTCTGGGAACAATGTGCGGTGCTTCTCCGCTTCCTTTCAATGTTTTGGGATTCCTCTTTGAACCGCTCAATGCGGAATTTGGGTGGAACAAAACTCAAGTCAGCATTGGCATTACGATCTTTGGGGTAACTGGGGCGTTGCTTGCACCTGCATTTGGCTGGATGTCAGACAAATATGGCGTGCGCAAAGTCGCCATTGGATCGCTGATTGCTTTTGTCGTCGCCTTTTCAAGTTTCTATATCATGCCCCCGACATTGGCAGGTTATTATCTGATTTGGCTGTTCATTGGCTTGGTTGGAATAGGTTCAACCCCAGTGACTTGGAGCCGCGCGGTAAGCATGTGGTTCGTCAAAAACCGCGGCCTAGCCCTTGGCATCATGCTCCTCGGTACCAGCGCCGCTGCTTTCATCGTCCCTCAATTGGCAGTTTGGGCGATTGGCAGCTTTGGTTGGCGGGGAATGTTTCCGACCGTGGCTCTTTTACCGCTGCTCATCGCCCTTCCTGCGACTTTTCTCTTGTTCCGAGAACCCCGTGCCGAAGAACGGACTGCTGCGCTGTCCACAGCCGATGGCCAGATTGCAGGAATGACTTTCAAAGAAGCGGCAAAAACAAAGCAATTCTGGTTTCTGTGGTTCTCGATCCTTCTGATTGCCGGGGCATATGGCGGCGCACATATCCATTTGCCTGCTATTGTGAAGGACCATGGCATTGATGCAAAGACGGCTGCAGGCATCATGGGCATTGTTGGCTTTGGCTTGTTGATTGGTCGCGTTGGCGTTGGCTTCCTGCTGGATCGGATTTGGGCACCGGCCGTGGCTTTCCCTGTGCTCTGCTTACCAGCCTTCGCCTGCTACCTTTTGATGGGAACAAGCACTGACATTGCGCTGATTTCCGTCGGGGCATTCCTGCTCGGCTTTGCGGCAGGTGCCGAAAGTGACCTTATCGCCTTTCTGGCCGCGCGTTACTTCGGGATGGCCCATTTTGGTAAGATCTATGGCATGCTTTATATGCCATTCGGACTCTTCTCGGCCATCTCCCCGCTTGTCTACGGTATCGTGAGAGACCGTACCGGCAGCTATGACAATATGCTTTCCGTCGCGATGGTCATGTTTGTGGCTGGCGGCGCTATGCTTCTCCTCCTCGGGCGTTATCCCGATGAACAAAAGGCTCACTAAAATGGCAACTGCCTATTCTCTCCCCAATGACCCCTTCGCGGACTTTGATCCGTCGTCCTTGATTACTGATCCTACCGAATGCGATTTTTACGCGCAGGATGTTTTCACCAAGGGTCCTGCCCCAATTGCAGTGTTCCGTCCGGCATCGATTGAAGAGCTTGCTCAGGGCGTTGGCAAGGCGACTGCACAAGGCATAGCCATCGTCCCGCGCGGCGGCGGGATGAGCTATACGTCTGGTTATGTCGCCAATGATGCAGGGGCATTGATCATTGATCTGGGCCGCATGGCGCGCATCTTAGAGATCAACGAAACCGACATGACGGTAAAGGTTGAGGCAGGCTGCAGCTGGAATGCGCTTTACGAAGCGCTTCATCCAAAGGGATTGCGCACGCCACTTTGGGGATCTCTATCGGGCATCAAAGCCAGCATCGGCGGCGGGATGAGCCAGAATGGACTGTTCTGGGGTTCGCGCAGCGGCACCATGGCGCACAACTCTATCTGCTATGAGGTTGTGCTGGCCGATGGCTCCGTCGTCAAAACTGGCAGCGATTTTTTGCGCCCTTTTGGTCCAGACCTGACCGGCCTGTTTGGTGCCGATGCGGGTGCGCTTGGGGTAAAAGCGCATATCATTTTGCCGCTGATCCACGATGGAGAAGCGTTTGGCTATGGCAGCTTCGCCTTTGATGCACCTGAGCATTATTGCGCGGCGATGAGCGAAATTGGGCGGCGCGGGCTTGTTTCGGAAGCCTTTGGTTTTGATCCTTTCCTCCAATCCCAACGGATGAAGCGCGACAGCCTCACGAGCGATGCCAAGCAGCTGCTGGGCATGATGAAATCCCAAGGCGGCTTTTGGAAGGGCCTGAAGGAAGGCGCGAAGGTTGTGGTCGCTGGGCGATCCTTCCTTGACGATGCGACCTTCTCCATCCACCTCATCTGCGAAGGCCGCAGCCAAGCGGCGGTAGACGATGACATGCGCCGCGTGGAAGCGATTGTGACGCACCATGGCGGGCGGATTGTTGAGAATACGATCCCAAAGATC